>CAZYOX010000015.1:9835-14901 GCA_964649285.1 uncultured Bryobacterales bacterium
CCGCGGCAGTTCGACGTGATCCTTGTGGATGCTCCTCCCGTTCTCGCCGTATCCGATGCACGAGCGCTGTCCAGCATCGCCGACGGAACCGTCCTTGTCGTTCGCGCGGGCGTCACCGAACCCAGCGACGCGATGGAAGCCAAGACTCTGTTAGAGGAAGACGGAGCGCATCTTCTTGGCGTCGTATTGAACTCGTGGAATCCGCGCATTTACGGTCCCCGGAAGTACGAAAAGTACGGCGCGAACTATCAAAGCTCGGAGGCCGCCTAGCCGCATAGCGCCGGATCATAGACCCCGTCTAACGGTTTACACTGGACGTTCATGCTCGATTTGAACCGTTTGCGGCGAGACTTTGACGCCCTCAAGCAGCGTCTGGAAGGTCGCGCCGATCCCGCGTTGCTGGATGAGTTTGTTCAGGCCGACGAGCGGCGCCGCGCGGCAGTCGCGGAAATTGAGGAACTCAAGCGGCAGGTCAATGAGCTCTCCGCGCGAGTCGCCAAAGCGAAGAAGGCCGGCGAGGATGCGGGCGATGCGATCGCCAAGAGTAAGGAAATTGGACAGCGCGCCAGGGCTCTCGAAGACGATGTGAGGGCCGCCGATGACGCGCAACAAGACGTGGCCACGCGTATCCCCAACGTTCCGCATGACTCGGTTCCCATCGGCAAGGACGAGTCCGCCAATGTGGAGATCCTCCGTTGGGGAACGCCGCGCGAGTATTCGTTTGCGCCCCAAGCACATTGGGATATCGGTCCCAGGTTGGGGATCCTCGACTTCGAGCGCGCGGCAAAGATTACCGGCTCACGATTCGCTGTTTATATGGGCGCCGGGGCGAAGCTCGAACGTGCTCTCATCAATTTTTTTCTCGATGTGCACACCCGCGAACACGGCTACACCGAAGTGCTGCCGCCATTTGTGGCCAATTCGAATGCGCTTACGGGCACCGGCCAGTTGCCGAAGTTCGCCGAAGACCTATTTAAGCTTGAGGGCACGGACTACTATTTGATCCCGACCGCGGAAGTGCCGCTGACGAACCTCTACGCCGATGAGACGTTAGAGCACGAGCTGCCGGTCAAACTCACGGCCTATACGCCGTGCTTCCGTTCCGAGGCCGGCTCTTACGGACGCGATGTTCGCGGCATCATCCGGCAGCACCAGTTCCAGAAAGTCGAGCTGGTGAAGTTCGCCCATCCGGAGAAGAGCTACGACGAACTGGAGTCGCTGACTGCTGACGCCGAACGCATCTTGCAGCGGCTTGGCTTGCCATACCGCAAGGTCACGTTGTGCAGCGGCGACATGGGATTCAGCGCCGCGAAGACCTACGATCTCGAAGTTTGGCTTCCGGGTTTGAACGAGTACAAGGAAATATCCTCCTGCTCGAACTTCGAGGACTTTCAGGCGCGCCGCGCCAAGATTCGCTTCCGCGACAACTCCGGTCCCAAGCCCAAAGCGCGTCTAGTACATACCTTGAACGGCAGTGGGCTGGCCGTCGGCCGCACTTGGGTAGCTGTGCTTGAAAACTACCAGCAAGCCGACGGCGGCGTGGAGATTCCCGGCGCGCTGCGGCCTTACCTCAACGCCGAACGCATTACCCCAGAGGGTGCGCTGGTCTAACGGCTGCGTCGCTTAGCGACCTTCTTACGGACGGCCTTCTTTTTCGCCGGCTTCTTTGCTTCGAGGGCGATAGCGATGACCTCGGAGACGGACCTCACGTAATGGACCTTGAGATCGCCCAGCTGCTCTTGGTTGAGATCGTCCTTCACATCCGATTCGTTCTCGTGGGGAAGAATCACTTCCGTGACGCCAGATCGACGGGCAGCCAGGACTTTCTCTTTGATGCCGCCTACGGGCAACACATTGCCGCTCAGCGTGATCTCGCCCGTCATCGCTACATAGGGGCGCACACGTCTGCCGGTCACGAGCGAGACCAGGGCGGAGACGACGGTGACGCCCGCCGAGGGACCGTCCTTGGGAATCGCGCCGGCCGGCACGTGGACGTGCAAATCGTTGGATCGGAAATAGCTCGGCGGAAGCTTCAGCAGCGGCGCGTGCGACCGAACCCAGCTCAGCGCCGCTTGCATCGACTCTTGCATCACCTTGCCGAGTTGACCGGTGAGCACCATGCCCTTGCCGCCGCCGGGCATGGACGTTGCTTCGATGAAGAGTACATCACCGCCGGAGGCGGTCCAAGCCAAACCCAATGCCACGCCCGGCCGGGCCGTGCGTTCCGCGATTTCCAACTCCTCGCGGAACCGCGGCGAGCGTAAGAACTCCTCCACGATCATGGGCGTGATCGTCAGCTTATTTGCAGCCGCCTTGGTCTTGGCTTTGGAACGCGATTGGGTCTCGGCGATGCGGCGGGCTTGTTTGCGGCAGATCGTGCCGATCTCGCGCTCCAGATTGCGAACGCCAGCCTCGCGGGTATAACGTCGAATCACGAATCGCAACGCTTCATCCGTGAAGGCGATGTCGTTGGAGTCGAGTCCGTTCTCCTCGATCTGCCGAGGAATCAGGTAACTCTTGGCGATCTGCAGTTTTTCGAACTCCGTATAGCCCTGCAGCTCGAGCACTTCCATGCGGTCGAGCAACGGTCCAGGAATCGTGTCCATCACGTTAGCCGTGGTGATGAACAGGACCTTGGAGAGATCGAACGGGGTATCGAGGTAGTGGTCCCGAAACGCGTTGTTTTGCGCCGGATCGAGCACTTCGAGCAATGCTGAGGCCGGATCGCCGCGAAAGTCCCTGCCCAGCTTGTCGATCTCATCGAGGATAAAGACAGGATCGTTCGTTCCAGCGCGCTTGATCCCTTGGATCACCTGACCGGGCAAGGCGCCGATATAGGTACGGCGGTGCCCGCGAATCTCCGCCTCGTCGTGCATGCCGCCTAGAGACATGCGAATGAACTTGCGGCCCAAAGCGCGAGCGATCGACTTGCCGAGCGATGTCTTGCCTACGCCGGGAGGTCCCGCCAGGCAGAGGATCGGCCCCTTCAGTTGCGGCTTGAGCTGCAGTACGGCCAGATAGTCGAGAATGCGCTCTTTGACCTTCTCCAGGTCATAGTGGTCTTCGTCGAGAACCTTTGCAGCCTTGACGATGTCCACGCGCTTTCCCGATGATGTCTGCCAGGGCAGGGCCACAAGCCAATCGAGATACGTGCGGGCCACCGTATAGTCGGCCGAAGCAGGATTCATGCGTGAGAGCCGCTTGACCTCTCTCTCGGCCTCCTTCTTGGCTTCCTCGGGCATTTTGGACTTCTCAACCAGCTTGCGCAGATCTTCGACGTCCGCCTGCTCGTCTTGCTCGCCCAATTCCTTTTGAATCGCTTTCATCTGCTCGCGCAGATAGAACTCGCGCTGAGTTTGTGAAAGCTGATCCTGCACCTGGGACTGGATCTTGCTGCGCAACTCCAGCACTTCGTGCTCTTTCGAGAGCAGCCGCAACAGCATCTCCAGACGTTTGCGGATGTCGAGCTCTTCGAGGATCGATTGCTTTTCAGCTGAACCTAGACTGGGAATCGTCGCGGCGATGAAGTCGGCTTGTCTGCCCGGATCGTCGAGGTTCTTGACCATCTGCAAGACATCGTCCGACAACGACGGCGATAGCTCGATGATGCTGCTGAACAAGCTCAAGGCGTTCTGGCGGAGCGCTTCCAATACCGAATCGACTTCTGCTTCGGTCTCGATGATGGCATCGTAAGAGACTTTGTAGAAGGGTTCTCTTTCGCGATACTCGTTGATCCGGATACGGTTTAGACCTTCCGTGAAAATCAACAGCGTCTGGTTCGGCATCCGGACGACCTTGTGGATGATCGCCAGAGCGCCTACCTGATAGAGGTCTTCAGGTTCGGGGTCGTCCAAACTAGGGTCCTGCTGCGCTACGACTCCGATCTTCTTCGCCTCTCCCAGGGACTCGATGAGAGCGACCGAACTCGGACGGCCCACGTTGAGGGGCATAACGGCATGCGGGAACAGCACGGTGTCCCGCACCGTCAGCAGGGCGAGCGCTTCATTTTCCGTGCTCTTTGGCGCAGCCTTCGTCGCCGCCTCGACGGAAGAGTTTTCGCTGGTTTCCTCGGTGGCCATCCGTTACCTACTTACGTCGCTTGGGGATAGCAGCCCAACACGGCGAGCTGCTCGGTCATCTCTTCGAGTTGATTCATCGCATAACGCCAACGCGGATCTTCCGGCGAGCCTAGAAAGTCTACGTAGAACATGTACTCCCAGGGCCGGCCTTTCAGCGGCCGGGACTCAATCTTCGTCAGACTTAAGTCTCGCAGGGCGAGCGCGCTCATGCAGCGGAACAGCGATCCGGGGCTATTCTTGGTGACGAAGGCGATCGAAGTTTTCATCTCTCCGGCGGACTTGGCCGCCTTTTTGGCCGTCTTGGCCGCCAGCAGGAAGAACCGCGTATAGTTTTCGCGGTTGTCCTCAATCTCGCGTTTCAAGATTTCCGCGCCGTAATACTCTGCCGCTGCTGATGAAGCGATCGCCGCCACGGTCAGATCGTTACCTTCCATAACGGTCTTGACGCTGCCGCCAGTGTCGTAGTGGCTCTCGGCCCTGATCTGGCGGTTGGCCTTGAAGAAATTCAGGCATTGGCCCAGCGCTACCGGGTGCGAAATGGCGCGCTTGATGTCCGAGAACTTGGCGCCGGGACGTCCGATCAGGTTGTGCACGATGCGGACTCTTGTCTCGGCGATGATCGGGAACTGGTACTGAATCAAGTGATCGTAGTTCTCGTGCACCGAGCCGGCCAGGGTGTTCTCGATGGGGGCGACGGCATAGCGGACTTTCTTCTGCTGCAGGGCGTCGAAAATATCCACAAACCGCTCGAAAGGCTTAAAAGTCAGCTCGTCGCCCAGCAACTGCCGGCAAGCTTGTTCGCTAAACGCGCCTCGGGCGCCCTGGAATGCGACGGTGATGCTTGCCATGGTGTGATGTCGTCTGGCGGCTGCTCGGCTGGGTCGCTCCATTATACGGAGCCTTTCTTCTTCGCCCGATTCTTAATGATGATCGGAGCCCCTTCGAACCGGAAAGCCCTCCTCAACTGGTTGGTCAAGAAGCGCTCTA
>CAZYOX010000015.1:14911-22532 GCA_964649285.1 uncultured Bryobacterales bacterium
CGCTGCTGTTCGTGAAGAAGACGAATGTAGGAGGTGCAGTGTCCGCCTGCGTCACGTAACCCATCTTTGGCTTGGTGAATCCGGGTACGGAGGCGCGATCGAAGTCCAAGGTCGCCAGAAAGCGGTTCAACTCGCCGGTACCAATACGCTTATTCCACTCGCGGTATACCTTGCGGATTAGCGGGAAGAGCGAATCGGTCTTGTAGCCCTCAAGAGCCGAAACGATGGCGATCGGAGCGTAGTCCAAGTATTTCAACTTGTCTCGGACATCACGTTGGAAGGCGCCTTGTTCCACGCCGGACAGCTGATCCCATTTGTTCACGACCAGAATCACGGCCCGCCCGGCCTCGTGCGCGTAGCCGGCAATGTTGGCGTCCAGGGCCGTGACCCCCTCAACCGCGTCGAGCATCATGATCGCCACGTGCGCCAAGCGAACGTGACGCTGCGCCATCATCACGCTCAGCTTCTCGGCCATCTCCTTGGTCTTGCCCTTGCGCCGGATCCCCGCCGTATCGACGAACTCGAAGCGGACGCCGTCGCGCTCGATCGTTACGTCGACGGCGTCGCGAGTCGTTCCCGCGGTTGGTGAAACGATCGAGTGCTCGCCTCCGGTCAGACGGTTCAACAACGTGGACTTGCCGACGTTCGGACGGCCGATGATGGCCACTCGGATCAGTCTTTCCTCGCGTTCGGCTTCGTCCTCGACCACCGGGAAATCCGCCGTAGCTTCATCGAGAAGTTCTTCGATTCCGCGATCGTGCTCCGCGGAGACTGGAATAGGCTCCCCTAGGCTCAGCTCATAGAAGGCTGCCGCCATCTCATCGCCGCGATCCGTATCGCACTTGTTGACCGCTATCGTTACGGGACGGCCGCTGCGCCGCAGGTAGTCCGCCAATTCGCGGTCGTCGCGAGTCAGCTCCGTGCGGCCGTCGACGACGAAAATCACGTGGTCGGCGTCCGCGACGGCCAGGCGTACGCGCTCATTGATGAGCTCGGGGAACTCGCCTTCTTCGCCGAAGGTCATACCGCCCGTGTCGGTGACGAGGAAGCGGCGGTCTCGCCACTTGGCCTCCAGCTTGATGCGGTCGCGGGTGATTCCCGGTTGGTCGCCCACGATCGCTCGCCGGCTATGGGTTAGGCGATTGAAAAGAGTTGACTTCCCCACATTGGGGCGTCCCACGACAACGAGGATGGGCAAGGGGTTAGACAAAGCGGACGAGACGGCAAGCGGGCGCGGAATGAACGCCGCGCCCTAGCTCGATGATACCGTGAGAGACGCGATGCGCCTAAGAGCCGTCAACGATCGACTCAAGATCGAGCACTCGATCATCGACGGCCTCAGGCCCGTCCTTGAGACGTTGCTGGCCGACAACGACGGGATCGCTTCGATCGTCCCCGGCGTGATCCGCAAGGTACGCAAAGCTCGCGGGCCGGTCAAGATCGGCGTCACGATTCCGACGCAAAACGGCTGGAAGGGCATCGCTTTGGCGTCTGGGGCGCGGCAGGAGCTATTTATCAGCACGAAGCTCTCGAAGGAAGAGCTTGAGGTGGCCATCGCGCAAGCCCTGCGCACCTAGTCGGCGAATAGCTGCATCTGGCCCTTCCCGCTGACGGGCAGTTGCGCCGGGCAAAGGCCGCGGTAGTGCGGGCAGCGCCGGCAATGAGCGGCGATCTTCAGCGGGAACTGCTGCGACTCCTGGGCCAAGAACAGCTCCTCCGCTTGCCGCTCCGCCTCGGTTAGCGATTGAGGGTCCAGCGAGATCTCCATGGCCCTCCCGAGGCGCAAGAAGAACAGCAGCGCGCGTGCTGGCTTCTTCCCTTCCAACTCGCGGGCCAAGGCGTAGAGCCGCATCTGCAGGGCGTACTCCTCGGCCTTCGCCGCCGCCTCGGCTTCGCTGACACGGTCGGTCTTGTAGTCGACCAGCACGGAGCCCTGGGCGTCTTCAAAGTGCAGGTCGATGATGCCTCGCAGCAGCCGTTGCCCTGAGCCGACGGGAAAAATAATCTCCCGCTCGCGCACGACGTGCGCGGCTTGGCGGACCCTAGCGCCGAGTTCGTGGTCTTCGAAGGCGCGCGCTAGAAGCCGAGCCTGCTCCGAGGCCTTCTCCGGCGCGAGGGTACCAGCAAGCAGTTCGTGCGCCTCTCGGCCTAATTCCATAGCCGAAGGCTCGACGAGCTCCGCATCGTCTGCCGTGCTGGAGGGTTCCTCCGCCGAGAGTTCCAGGCCTAAGTAGCGGGAAAGGTAGTAGCGTCTTGGGCAGGCGGCGAACTGCGATACGCCGGTGACCGAGGCTTCGGAGTCCGCTTGGCCGGGCGTTGTCGCGGCGCGCTCGACGAACTGCGGACGCATCTCGCCGGTCTGGCCGGGCGTGCCTTGCGGCTTTTCGGGCGGTTCGTCGACCACGGCTACGCGGAAGTTCACGCCCTCTCTCTTGATGATCCGTATGCCCGCCGGATCCTTGGCTGGCTCCAACCCCAGCGACGCCGCGACGGGTCCGACCCAAGCCTTCTTAGCCGGCTTACCGCTGTACCCCGCACTAAGGACGAGGTGATCTTCCGCCCGCGTCATGCCCACATAGAAAAGGCGCGCATCCTCGGCCTTGCGCGCCTGCCGCGAGATCGGGTAGAGCGCATTGTAGGGAGGATCGCCCTCGCCCTCGGTCTTCTTCTCCATATCGGTCCAACGCACGCCCACGCCCGTCTCGGGCGAGAACAGCACCGCGTCGGTGCCCGACTTCCCTGAGTTGTTGATGTTCCCCAGAACCACAACCGGAAACTCCAGGCCCTTGGCCGCATGCACCGTCATCAACTTCACCGCATCGGTGGAGCCTTCGGGCAATGTCGCCTCGCCTTCGCCCTGAGACGACCCCTCCAAGGCGCCCAATCGCTCGACCGCTTTGCGGAACGACCCTGCCGACTCCATCGCACGGCCTGCCAGCGCGGCCAACTTCTCGATATTCGAGGATCGTTGCAGCCCGCCGTCCTGCTGCAGTAACCAAGCGTCGTACCCGGTGCGAGCCGCGGCATCGATGATCAACACGTTCAGCGGCATCGACTCGCGCCGAACACGCCAGCGTTCGAAGCGCTCGCCAAATGACGCGAGCTTCGTCTTCTCCTGATTCGACACCCCTTCCGGCGGCTCCCTCAAGCCGCGCGCCAGATCCCTGCCGTCGATTTTCAGCGCCAACAACGTTGCATCGGCGATCCCTGCCAGCGGCGAGCGCAGGGCCGCCGCTAAGTGCACTTCATCACGGGGATTGTCTAGCGCCCGCAACAAGGACATGAAGTCGCGAACTTCTTCCGCCTCGAAGAAGCTCTTGCCCGCGCTGACCACATAGGGAATACCTGCCCACTGAAGTCCCGACGCAAAATCGTCCAGCGTCTTGTTGGTCCGCACCAAGACAGCGAAATCCCGCCACCTCGGAGCCTTCGCCTCCTTGCCGAGCCGCAGCGTATGTTTCAATTCCGCGATTCGCCGAGCCGCCCACTGCGCCTCCTGCTCAACGCCGCCTCCGCGCGAAACCAATACCTCAACTGACGGCTCTTCCTTCGCGGCGAACTGCTGCCGAGCCGTGAGTATCTGGGCCGTTACTCCCTCCGAAGCCGCCGTCAATAGACGGGCCGCGGTTAAGATCTCCGGACGGCTGCGAAAGTTGTCCGTCAAATCGACGACGTGGCCGCCTTCCGCCTTCGTTTGCCGGTGAAATCTCTCAAACACTTGCGGGTTGGCGTTGCGAAAAGCGTAAATCGACTGGTTCAGATCACCCACGGCAAACAGGGGCGCGCCCGAACGCTTCTGCACGAGCCTCATCAACTCGTCCTGCAAAGGATTGGTGTCCTGGTTCTCGTCGAGAAGTACGTGCTTGTAGTGAAGCCGCACCGGATTCTTGCTCTCGCCAAGGAGCCGGACGGCCGATAGATTCAAGTCATTGAAGTCCATCAGGCCACGACGTTTCTTGTCGGCCGCGAAGAGTTCCAGCGCGCGATTGGCAACCTGCGTCAACCAATCGCGTTGCCTCTGATGCCGATCGCCGTGGACGCCTGAGTGCGGCGCAGTTCCCCAACAGCGCGCCGTCTCAATCAGCTGCGAGATGTGGCTGACGACATCCAGCACGCCGCGATCATCCTTCTTGAAGAACGCCTCGGAGAAATCCAGAGCGGCGCGTCCATCGCGTTCCCACATCTCATCAAGCGCTTGGGAGATCCAACCGGCCAGTTCCACTTCCGCGTCGATCGGTTCCAACTGTCCGAAATCCGGGTCGAGACCAGCCTCGATGGCGTGCTCACCTAGCAGCCTTTGGCAAAACGCGTCGATCGTCGAGACGTGCGCTCGTTCCGCTTGTTCCGGAGTCAGATCCTGGGCCAAGCGCTTCTTCATCTCGAGCGCCGCCTTGCGGGTGAACGTCACCGCAAGGATTTGTTCCGGCGCAATGCGCTTCTTGCGAACCAGCCAAGCAAGACGCGAGACGAGAACGCGGGTCTTGCCGGACCCCGGGCCGGCGATGACGCAGACGTCTCCAGAGCCGCTGTATTCGATGGCCTCTCTCTGGGCAGGCGTGAAGTCCATTACCTCGGCAACTCCACCCTGCAGACGCTGGAAAAGGCGCAGAGCCGCTCGCAGAAACCTTTATCCTCGGGCGCCACAGTGATCACGCCTTCGCGGATGCGCTTGCCGGCTTGGGCGGCCGCTCGGACGCCGTCGGCGAGCAGTTCCTCCCAGCGCGCCGCGTCAATCACCTCCACGCCGGGAGGGATGGAATCGTTCGGAAAAACGTCCCGCACAACCCAGCCGCCGGCGGTCGTCACATTCTTCAAGGTGCAAAAGATCATGCCGGCCGGCTTCAGCCCGTTCTTTGCGGCCAAGCCTTGCATGTAGAGGAATCCCTGCAAGTTCGTTCCCTTCTCATGGCCGGCAACGAGCTTCTTGAGACGCTCCGGGGCGGAGTGTTTGTAGTCAATGACCAACGCCATGCCGCCGGCAAGCGTGTCATAGCGATCGAGTCGTCCGCTAACGAGAACTTCGCCATCGGCGTCCTGCTCCATCAGGTAACCGACCTCCAACTCGAATTCTCCGTGTTGCGAGCCGGGCAGAGGCCTGGATAGATCCTCGGTCACAAACCTTTCGAGGTCCGCGGCCAGTGCAGCCTCAATCACCGCTGTGCGGAATCCGGGACGGAGGTGCAGTTTCTCCAGTATCTCCGCGTAAACCTTCGACAGAATCTCGCGGATGGGCCGCGTCGAGCCCTTGCCCCACTCGGCGAGGGCGGCATGCACGACCGTACCGCCTGCCCGTGGGTCCAGCCGGTCCTCAAGCGTGCCGGGGCGTTCTCGCAGTCGCAGCGTATTCTTTGCGAAGAACTGGTATGGGCACTGTAGGAAATGGTCTATACCCGAAGGCGAGAACTTCAAATGCTTCGCGCGCAAGGCGGCTAGGGCAGCGGGCGCTTCCAGACGGCCAGGCGTCGGCGTCGGCCCCCGCGACGGCTCTTCCACAGGACGCACCGGCTTCGTCTTGAAGTCATCGTCTGCCGCGCCGCCCAAGAAAAACGATCGCAACAATGGCGCGCCCATACTGTCGGCCTCGGGATAGCTGAGCACCAGCTCCTGGCTGGCCCTGGTTTCGGCGATCTCGAATAGCTGCCGCTCGCTTTCCATTCGCTCTTCGCGCGTTCGTAAGGCGAAGCCGGCCTTGGCCATGCGTTTGCGGTCTGCTTCGGAGAAGAACAAATCCTCAGCAGGGTCTTGCGGAAACTGGCCCTCGACCATGCCGCAGACGAACACCATCGGCAGTTCCCACTGCCGCGCTTCGAAGACCGGCAGCACGTTGACCACGTCGCGTCTTTCATCGCCCGGAAGCAAAGTCGCCGTCGCCAAGGCGCGTTGAAATGCGCTAATGAACTCCGCGAAGGAACATTCCGCGCGGTTGCGGAAACGGAATAGATCCGCTGCTTCGTCGGCGGCTCGAGCCACTCCGGCGACCGCACGTCCCCAAGTGCGAAGCTCAAGCATCTCCGCCGCGGCTAGGCGATCGCTCACCTTAGGCCGAGCTAATAGCGCGCTGCTCAAACTCCGCAAGTCTGTCGCCCAGTCCTGCGGCGCGGCGCGACGCTTCGGCCAGATCTGCGTCTTTGTGAGCGGCTCTAGGGCTTCCCGCACTGTGTTGGGCGCGCCTTCGAGCAAGAACTCCATGCCTTCGCCCGGCAAACGCTCCTGCAGCTCAAAATCCCAACGGTCGAACTGGGCGCTTTGGCCGAGGGAAAACGCCGGGCGGCGCAATGCTTCCAGCACGGCGGCCCCTGGCAGCCCGGCGCCGATGGCTTCCAGTACTTCAGTTAGGAACGCCGCAGCGGGATGAGAAGCCAAATCGCGGCCTGAGCGCATGCGGAAGGGGATGCCGAAGCGCGTAAAGACCGCCTCAATCGCCGGTCTGTAGACCTCAGGCGTTCGCGTGATCACCCCAATTTCACGCCACGGCCTGTTGGACGCTAGAATGCGGCGGGCGATCTCTTCGACTTCTTGGTCCACGGAGGGTGCGGCGAAGACAGTCCGCCCTGCTGCCGTTCGCGACCTTCCTGGCAACTCCTCACGCGGCCAATCGTAGAATTGCTGGGCTGCCTGGGGGGTTGCCGTAACGACGACCTTGTGCCCTCGATTGCGCAACGAGCGGATCAAATCGCGCTCGACCGGCGAGTAGTCCCAGAAACCGTCGAAGTAAATCTCGTCGATCCCGGCAACGCCGGTCAGAGCAGCCTGCTCGGCTGCCAAAACCCGCCGTTGCGCGGCAGAAACAAGACCGTGAGCATCAAGAAAGCGTTGGTAGGTCTGATAGGCCGCGGCTAGGCCGCGCTGGTGGGCGATCCGCGCCTGTTGCTCTGCCTGCTTAGGAGTACACCCTGCCGCCTGCAGCTCTTCAATGACCGATTGAACGCGCTTCAGCAGTCCTGGAGAGCGGCTTAGTTCGCCGAAGGCGGCTCCGCCTCCTTGGACCACGGCCTCTTCGTGCAACCAAGAATCCAACGTTGCAGAAGGCTCCTCGGCGTTGGGCGTTAGGCGTTCCATAAATCGCCCAATCGGGAGGATCAGACTTCCCGGAGCCGCCAAGCCGAGGCGCGCCAACTGGTGGGTTAAGTGACGAGCCATGCTCGCGGTCGGGGTGACCAGCAAGACCTTCTCGCTCCTTCCCGAACGCAGCGCCTGTTCGAGGCGTTGCAGGATGAAACGAGTCTTGCCGGAGCCCGGCTTACCGACGACAATCATGCGGGCTCAACGACCGCAGTCCTGCTGCCGCGGGGGCTTAGGGGAAATGCCAAGAATAGGAGAGGCAAGCAAAGCGCGGCTCCGAGGGCGACACCGCTATCGGCGAGCGCCGAATTTTCCCGATCCGCACGAGCCATGCGGCTCAGTCTAACGCAAGAGTCTAGCTGCGATAGCGGTAAACGATCCGGCCCCTGGTCAAATCATACGGCGACAATTCGACGTTCACGCGGTCTCCGGTCAAAATCCGGATACGGTGCTTGCGGAGCTTCCCGGCAATCTGGGCGAGCACGGTGTGCTTATCCACCAATTCCACGCTAAACGTGCCGCCGGGATGCTTTTCGACGATCGTTCCTTCTACCTGTAT
>CAZYOX010000016.1:0-21932 GCA_964649285.1 uncultured Bryobacterales bacterium
GCGCACGAATTTCTTCGTGGCCGAGCATCTTGTCGTAGCGTGCCTTTTCGACGGTGAGGATCTTGCCCTTGAGCGGCAGGATCGCTTGGTACTTGCGGTCGCGGCCTTGTTTGGCCGTGCCGCCGGCCGACTCGCCCTCGACGATAAATAGTTCGGCGCGTTCCGGGTTGCGTTCCTGACAGTCGGCGAGCTTGCCGGGCAGCCCGCCCGAGTCGAGCGCTCCCTTGCGGCGCGTTAGGTCGCGGGCCTTGCGGGCCGCCTCACGGGCGCGGGCCGCGTCGATGGCTTTGCTGACGATGGTCTTGGCGACCTGCGGATTGCGCTCGAAGTATTCGCCGAGTTTGTCGTTGACCAGCTGCGTAACGAGCCCCTGGATATCGCTGTTGAGCTTGCCCTTGGTTTGCCCTTCAAATTGCGGTTGGGGCAGCTTCACGCTGACCACGGCCGTCAGGCCTTCGCGCGCGTCGTCGCCGGAGAGGTTAATCTTCTGGTTCTTGAACAGGCCAGCGGTTTGCCCATAGGCGTTGATGGTGCGGGTAAGCGCCGAACGGAAACCGGCTAAGTGCGTGCCGCCGTCGACGGTGTTGATCGTGTTGGCGAAGGAGAAGATCGTTTCCTGGTAGCTGTCGTTGTACTGGAGGGCGATCTCCATCGCGACGGTGTCGCCCTCCGCGGTGTCGCGTTCGCCGGAGAAGTGAATCGGTTCCGGATGCAGGGGCGACTTGCCTCGCGCCAGGTAGGTGACGAACTCGGCGATGCCGCCCTCGAAGTGGAAAACTTGCGGCTCGCGCTCCTCGCGTTCGTCGGTCAGAACGATCTTGAGACCGGCGTTAAGGAAGGCCATCTCGCGGAGACGGGTAGCCAGGACGTCGTACTTGAAGACCGTGGTCGTGAAGATGGTTGGATCGGGCAGAAAGGTGGTTTTCGTGCCGGTCTTGCGCGTATTGCCCGTCTTTTCCAGCGGCCCTTGCGGCAGTCCGCGGGAATAGTCCTGCTCCCAGGTGTGGCCTTCGCGCCAGATCTCTAGGTGCAGCTCCTCAGAGAGGGCGTTGACGCAGCTGACGCCGACGCCGTGCAGCCCGCCGGAGACCTTATAGGAGTTCGAGTCGAACTTGCCGCCGGCGTGGAGTTTGGTCATGACGACTTCGGCGGCCGAGATGCCCGATTCGTGCATCTGCACGGGAATCCCGCGCCCGTTGTCGACGACCGTGATCGAGTTGTCGAGGTGGATGGTGACGCCGATCTCCGAAGCGTGGCCGGCTAGGGCCTCGTCGACGGAGTTGTCCACGACTTCGTAGACCAGATGGTGCAAGCCCATCTCGCCGGTGGAGCCGATGTACATGGCGGGGCGTTTGCGGACGCCCTCGAGGCCCTCAAGTACGCGAATACTACCTGCGTCGTAATTTGTTTTGTTGTCAGCCATTCGTTGTTTTTGCGCTTAATCAGACCCGCATGGGCATGACCACGTAGCGATACTCATAGCCCTTCGGTTCAGGCAGCTGCATCTGTCCCGCGCTCTCCTCGTCTTTCAGTTGCAGGAGAATGTCATCGGACTCGGCGACGGAAAGGAAATCGAGGATGTACTGCGAATTGAAGCCCACGCGCAACTTCGAGCCGGAGTGCTCGACCGGGATGGACTCTTCGCTTTCGCCTGCATCCGAGCCGGATGCGGCCAACTTCAATTCGCTGTCGAGCAGCTCGAAACGCACGGCGCGCGAGCGCTCATCTGCAAATTGTCCCACGCGGCGGGTGGCAGCCGTGAGTTCCTCGCGGTTCAGGGTCAGCGCTGTGCCCGCGTCCTTGGGAAGAACGCGGTCGTAGTCAGGGAATTGACCGCTGAGTTTGCGGCAGATCAGCAAGCGCGAACCGCAGCGGAAGAACAGATGGTTCTCGTCGGTAGCGAAGTCGATCGCCATAGACTCGCCGCCCTCAGAGGCGATTTTGACGAGTTCGTTAAGCGCCTTCTTGGGTACGAGGCCTCGAACCTCTCCGCTGACGCCGCTGAACGAACCGTTGGCCTTGACGTAGGCTAGGCGGTGCCCGTCCGTGGCGACCATGGTCAACGTCTGTTCCTTGAGGAGCAGCAATGCGCCAATGAGCGTGTAGCGCGACTCTTCGTTGGCGACGGCAAAGGCAGTCTTTTGGATGGCATTGAGAATCGTGGCCGAGGGAATTTGGGTGAGCGTAGCCGGCATCTTGGGCAACTCGGGGAAATTCTCGCGCGACATGCCGACTATGCGGGTGCGAGCGCGGCCGCACACGACCGTCGCCGAATGATTGTCGCCGACTTTGAGCGATAGCTCTGCGTTGGGCAATAGTCGAACGTAGTCGAGCAGCTTCTTGGCCGGCAATGTGGTGGAACCGGCCTTGATTACCTGCGCGGGACAGGTGCTCTCGATGCCAAGTTCAAGATCAGTCGCCGTGAGAGTGAGACGGCCGTCCTTGGCTTCGATCAGGACGTTCGAGAGCACCGGAATCGTCGTCTTCTTTTCGACGACTCCTTGACCAAGACCCAGCTCCTTGACTAGGTCGGTTGTCTTGACGGTAATTTCCATCGGTCGTTTTTCCCTTGTGCAGCGAGTCGCTCAATGAGGTCGGGCCCAAAAACCTAACCCATCTAAAGAAAATTCTCTCTATAAGACCGTATTAGTAGGCGCTGTGGATATGTGGAAAACAACTGTAATACCACCTGTATCAACAACTTACGACTATCAGCCCTGTGGAATTCCTGGGCGCCGGGCGGTGTGGAAACTGTGCAGAAGCAGGGCTTCGCGGGTTTCCTCAGGGGCATTCACAGGCAGTAGCCGATCCTCCTATTATATCCCTAATTAAATCTGTCAGTTAGCTTGTGAATTACAGTGTTGAGAACTTCGTCGATCCGGCGTTGCCGTTCAATCTTCTGAACCGCGTAGAGCACTGTTGTGTGGTGTTTTCCGCCGAAAGCCTTGCCGATGTCCGGAAAGGAGTTGCCGAGGATTTCTTTGCATAAGTACATGGCGATCTGGCGCGGGTGAGAAATGGCCTTGGCGTTGCTTTTCTCGCGGAGCTGGTGAGGTTTGAGGTTGAACTCGGCGGCGACGGCGGATTGGATGGCTTCGACGGATACGCGTTGGTTGTCATCGCCGAGCAACGACTTGAGGGCCTGCTTGGCCATAGACAGGTTGACATTCGCGTCAGAAACCGAGGAGACGGCGCTCAGGCGAAGCAGGGCGCCTTCGAGCTCGCGAATGTTCGACTTGAGATGCGTTGCTAGATAGCTGCGCACCGGATCGGGCAAGTCTAGCTGCAACTCCTCGGCTTTGCGGTCGAGGATGGCCATCTTGGTCTCGATGTCGGGCGGCTGGATATCGGCCATTAGGCCCCACGTGAAGCGTGAACGCAAACGGTCGACGAGGCCAGGCACCTGTTTCGGCGGTAAATCACTGGAAATAACGATCTGTTTCTGCAGGTTGTGCAGCGCATTGAAAGTGTGGAAGAACTCTTCTTGCGTTCGCTCGCGGGTCCCCAGGATCTGTATGTCGTCGATGAGCAGGGCGTCGGCGGCGCGAAAGCGTTCGTGGAATGAGCTCATTCGGTCGTAGCGCAGCGAGTTGATCATCTCATTCATGAACTCTTCGCTGGAGACGTAGACGACGCGCATGCCGGGGTTATTTTCCAGCAACTGCTGTCCGATCGCGTGCATCAGGTGGGTCTTGCCCATGCCGACGTCGCCGTAGACGTAAAGCGGGTTGTAAGCGTTGGCAGGATTGGCGGCAACGGCTTGAGCCGCCGCGTGGGCGAACTCGTTGCAGGAACCGACGACGAAACTGCTGAAGGTGTACTTCGGGTTGAAACGCGCCGCACGGTCGCGAAACTGAAAGGTCTGCTGGCGGGGCGGGACGTCCGGGGCGCTGACGGGCGGGGGCTCTTTGGGGACGCTAATGGAGACCCTGGAAATGGCAATGTCCACAGCCTGGGCGGCCTCCAGGATGCGCGAGCCGAATTCCTCTTCAAGCCAGCGCTTTGCATTTTCGTTTGGAGCCAGCAAATGCAGGACTCCGTCCGAGTCGGTACGGTCGTACTCAAGCGGTTCGAGCCAGTTCTCGAAGCTCTCGCGGCTGGCCCCGTCGCGGAGCTTTTCCAAGACGCGACGCCAAACTTCCACGCTCACGGCACTCTCTGAGACACCTTGCATAAGACCACTCCCGGCGCTGACGATCCCCTCCGCCGCTCGCAGTTGAGGGCAGGGAAACGAGCTCCATGAACCAAACAGGGAACCTGTAGTCTAGCCCAGGGGCGCGCGGGAATGCTAGCCGATTCCGGAGCAAAACCAATCCAGTAAGTGTTTGTTCTACAAGGAGTTAGACGAATTACGGGGCGACGGCGAACCACTCTGCCGACACTGTCGCTAAGAAGATAGGATCGGAAAAAGCGCTCGCTCGACGGGCTCTAAAGCGGCGTTGAGGGAGCCTTGCCGGTAGCCGTCGAGGTCTAGTGTAACGTACTTGAATCCGAGGTCCTTGAAGATTCGCGCAAAATGGCTAGCCATGGCGGGCTGGAGCGCACGCGGGAGCTCGGCTTGGCCGAATTCGAGCCGGACCAGGTCGCCGTGGTAGCGAACGCGATAAACCCGGAATCCGAGTTGGCGAAGAGCCTCTTCGCCCTGCTCCACCTGGCGGAGTCGCTCGGGCGTGACCTCGATGCCGTACTGGATGCGCGAGCTTAGGCATGCGGCGGCGGGACGGTCCCAAGTGGGCAAACCGGCAAGCCGCGAGAGTTCCCGTATGTCGGCCTTGGTCATGCCGGCGTCCATTAGGGGCGCGCGGACGCCGTGCTGACGCGCCGCTTTGTGGCCAGGACGATAGTCGCTTGTGTCGTCGAGATTGACGCCGTAGACGACGTTTTCGTGACCGAGGCGAGCGCTCACTTCCGCTAGGCGCGTGAAGAGTTCGTCCTTGCAGTGAAAGCAGCGTGCGCCGTCATTGCGCACGTAGTCGGGATTGGCGAACTCCTGTGTTTCGACGTATTCGTGGCGGATGCCGAACTGACGCACAAAATCTTCGGCGGCTCGTTTGTGTGAGGCCGGGATTGACGCAGAGTCAGCCGTGACGGCGATCGCCCGGTCGC
The DNA here is from genome assembly GCA_964649285.1 of uncultured Bryobacterales bacterium. Taxonomy (GTDB): domain Bacteria; phylum Acidobacteriota; class Terriglobia; order Bryobacterales; family UBA6623; genus CAMPKL01. Next base: position 5,107 of record CAZYOX010000016.1, read on the forward strand.
CGAGTACCCGATGGGCGGCCCAAGCTAGGTAGGCGGAATCGGTCCCGCCGGAGTAGGCCACGATGACCTCGTCGAGCTGTTCGAGCGCGGCAAAAAGGCGGTCCTGCTTGGCTTTGAGAGCCTCAGACATCGAAATTGCATTATAGCCAGACGCAAAAAAGGCGGCCCCTTGGAGCCGCCCGTTCTAGAAGTGCAGGCACACTACTCGGCGGCGACAGGGAAGTTGTGGTCGAACTGCTTGTAGTGCTCGGAGAGGACGTCGCGGCCAAAGTCGCCGTCGTAGTCGCGCCAGATCGAGTGGACGTGATTCGCGTTGTTCTGCACGTTGTCGTACTCGATCAGGAAAGTCGGCGCTTGGATGCGATAGTAGTCGCCCTTGCCGGGCTCGGTCGCTCCGGCCCAAGCGAACATCAGCTTACCGCGGTCGGTGGAGTCGGCGGCCGCGACGCGCGCTGCGGCGGCTTCGCCGGTGACGTTGTTGGCGAATTCGGCAATGATCTCTTTGAGCAAGTTGTACTGCTCGGTGGTCATCTCGGAGGCAGCCAGACCGGCAGGTTGGTTTTCAAGCTTGGCGCGGGTGTCGGCCGCAGTGACCATCTCGTTGTAGGCCTTGTCGGAGACGATGGCTTTGCTCTTTTGTTCGGCCGTGAGCTTGCCAAGCAGTTCGAAGCCAAGGTCGCCCTCTCGCTTTAGCGGAGCCAGACCCTTGCGCGGTCCTTCCATAGTGACATTCGGGTTGGTGCCGAAGAAGGTGGGAGAGGATGCGACCAATTTGCCGCCCTTGAGCGTGAAATGCAGAGACAGGTGGTGTCCCTCGGCGCGCCAGCCCCAGGTTCCGGTCGCGGAGGGTTCGCCGAAGACGGAGAAATAATACTTGAGCGGATCACGGCGTCCGGCAACATCGCCTTCGCTGATTCGCAGGACGTCTTCGAGACTCATGATGGTCTTGGCCTTAGCGAAACCGGCTGGGCTCAGGCCAGCGGCAAGCAGGGCGTCGGCGAGGTGCCGTTGATGGGCCTGCATGCGGATGTAGGTGAGGCCGGGACGCGGATATCCGTAGGTCTGCTGGAAGTTCGCATCGGGCACGTAGTGGAAATTCGTGCGCTCCTTGGCGTCGAACTGGAAGTGGGCGATGCTGCCTTGCTCGCGATCGAGGGACTTCAGGAATGCGTCGGCTGCTGAAACCATCGCGTCGGCGGCGGAGTACTGATAGGCTCCGGCGATGGCGGTTATGCCGAGACATAGCGTGATCAAGCGGATACGTATCGTTTTAGACATGCTGGCTTTCTCCCGTGACCGTTGGAGATTATAACCGAACTGCGCGCCGGAGGACCTATACAATGAGGGGCATCATGTTGGTTCGGCTGTTGTTGTGGTTAGTTGTGGCCGTCTCGGCGCTGACCGCGCAGTCGGGATTGACCTTCCAACAGCTGCAAGACATTCTGCGTTCGTCGAAGCAACAGGGCTTGTCGGATCGCGAAGTCGCGAAGTATTTGAGGGACCAGCCGCTGTCGTTCCGCTTGACCGACGTCATGGTTGAGGACTTCCAGGGCTTGGGCGTGGGGCCTCGTACGCTGCAGGCCTTGAGGCAGCTGCAGCAATCGAGCGCGGGATTGGCGGAAGCGCTGCCCGCGGAGATCCCCGCCGGGCCGGTGCAACCGCCTCCGCCGTCTGAAGAGGAACAGAAGCGGATCATCGCCGAAGCGCGAGCGAATGCGCTGGCGTACACGGAGCGGTTGCCGGATTTCGTCTGTCTCCAGATCACTAGGCGCTACGTGGATCCGAGCGGCCTGGAGATGGATTGGTTGAAGTACGACGAAGTGAAAACCCGCGTCAGCTACGTCGACGGCAGCGAGCAGTACGAGGTTGTCACCGTGAACAACCAGCTCACGAATAAGAACATGCACGAGCTGGGCGGCGCCACGTCGACCGGTGAGTTCGGATCGCTGCTGCGGGAATTGTTCGAGGCGCGCACGGACGCGCGGTTCACCTGGGCGCGGCACTCTCTGTTGCGCGGCAAGGCCGTTTACGTTTTCAACCTGCACGTGCCGCAAAGGCGCTCGCGCTGGCGGCTGAGCTACGAGAAGTCGAACGAGATCATCGCCGGCTATACGGGATTGGTCTACGTCGATAAGGAGTCGGAACGCGTGTTGCGCATCGACGTCAAGGCCACCGAGATTCCGCCGGACTTTCCTTTGCAGGAAGCGACGACCAAGCTGGACTACGACTACATCGACATCGGCGGACAGAGCTTTCTGTTGCCGCTAAAGGGCCGCGTGGGGATGCGCGACGGGCGCGTGTTGAGTCGCAACGATGTGGAGTTCCGGCTGTACCGCAAGTTCTCGGCGGAGGCCACGATTTCGTTTGACGAGATTGAGGATATCGAGCCGCTGGCCGAAGAGCCGGAAGACGACGTGACGCGTTAAGCCGCGGCGGGCGCCTGTTCGGCGTCCAGCACGCGCGCGATAGCGTGCAGGATTGCCGCGATGCGTACCGCAGCTTGCACCGCTGCTTCGCTAAGACCCTTTTCGCGCACGACTCGCTCATGTGAATCGACGCAGGAAGCGCAGCCGTTAATGGCGGAGACGGCAAGGCTCCACAACTCAAAGTCGGCCTGGGAGACGCCATGAGCGCGGATGGCGTTCATGCGCAAGCCGGCGCGCATCGACTCGTAATGCTTGTTCGAGGCGAGATGAATGAAGCGGTAGTAGATGTTGTTCATGCCCATGATGGCGGCGGCGGCCTTGGCGGCGTTGAGGGCGGTTTCGTCTAGATGCTCGGCGGCGTCTTGCACGACGGCGGCGTAGAGCGCGGCGTTATGACTGGCGTGGGCGCAGGCGACCGCCGTGCCCCAAAGTTGCTGCTCGGTGAGATCGGTCGTACGCAACGCGCTCGATAAATTGAGCTTGAGGTCTTTGGCGTACTCGGGGATTTCTTCACGCAGTTGCTCTAGGGTCATAACCGATCCTCGTACGGACAGAAAATGGGCGGGCGGCCTGTACCGCCCGCCGGGATGGGTTAGGCGGCGAGGACGGCGTCGCCCTTTTTCCAGTTACAAGGGCACAGCTCGTCGGTTTGCAGCGCGTCGAGGACACGCAAAACTTCTTCGGGGTTGCGGCCTACCGAGAGGTCATTGACCGAGACGAAGCGAATAATGCCTTCCGGGTCGACGAGGAATGTCGCGCGCTGGCAAACGCCGGCTTCGCGGTCCAGAATGCCGAGGGCGGATGACAGCTCACGCTTGGCATCGGCCAGCATCGGATAAGGCAGGTCCTTGAGATCCTTGTGATCGTTGCGCCAGGCGCGATGGACGAAGTGCGAGTCGGTTGAACCGCCGAGAATCTGGCAGTCGCGATCAGCGAACTCAGCATTCAACTTGCCGAAGGCGGCGATCTCGGTGGGACAAACGAAGGTGAAGTCCATGGGCCAGAAGAAGTACAGCTTCCACTTCCCGCTGTAATCTCCGTCAGTGATGGTGGTGAAAGATTTATTCATGTCGGCGACCGTATCGACGGCGGCCTGCAGTGTGAATTGGGGGAATTTGTCTCCAACGCCAAGCATGGTTGTCTAAAAGCTCCTCTCTGATGTAACTAAAATGCTGTAATTGGTCAGTGCGCGGCCGCAGCCTGGCAATCGGGGCAAACTCCGTAGGCTTCGACCTGGTAGTTCAGGACCTGGAAGCCGCCGGGCGACTCCTCCAGGGCGCACGCTTCATCGAGCCGGTTGTCATAGAAATCCGTCACGCGACGGCAGCGCACGCAGATGAGATGGTGGTGCCGCTTGAGATTGGCGTCGAGCCGATTGGTCTGGTGCAGGCGGTTGACCTCCTGCAGCAGGCCGATCTCGACGAACGTGTGAATGTTCTTGTAGACGGTGGCTTGGGAGATCGAGGGGATCTCGGCGCGAACGCGTTCGTAGACCAACTCCGGGCTGGGGTGGTCCTCGCTCTCTAGCAGAGTGCGATAGATGACGAAGCGCTGATGCGTGGCTGCTAGACCGGCGGCCGAGCAGCGGCAGCGGAAATCATCTAGGCGGGACTGAAGTTCTGCAGGGGCCACGGTGCGACCAGGTCCTAAACGATAATAATTATCAAATAGGTATCGGTCGTAAGTCAAGGCTGTCTCAAGAAATCGTCACTTCCTGCGTCCTTTGCAGATGAGTGCGTGGCCACCTGGAACGTGTCTTCGTGGCAGATGTTCGCGAGTTTTCTACCTCCGAGTCGTCTGACTTGGACCCAAAAACCGCCCGCCCGGCCACAGCGGTGTCGGGAGGGGTTGGCAAGTTGTCACTGCACCAATGGGAGGAAAAAGCGCCGAACCCGGAACCCGTTTCCATCAGCGAAGGGAGCCCTATCCAGCAGGTCGTAGGCAGCGGTGAATAAGCCCCGTTGGCAGTCGCGAATCCTCGTCCAGTTGGGTGATGACGAAGCGTAGGTACATGAGCGCCAGTCAGCGCATTCGTCCGGCGAGCAGCTAGAACGGAACGTCGTCGTCGCTGATGGCCATGTCGTCGTCGGCCGGGCCGGAGGGTCTGCCGCCGCCTCCGCCGCTGGGGCGACCGCCCCCGCCGCCTTCACCGCCGCGGCCGCCGCTGAGCAGCATGAGGCCCATGTTGCCGTCGACCACGACTTCCGTGCGGTACTTCTTTTGGCCCGACTGATCGTCCCAGGAGCGGGTCTGCAGACGGCCCTCGACATAGACTTGAACGCCTTTGAGCAGGTAAGGGGCCACGTTTTCGCCGCGCCAGAGCACGATATCGTGCCAGTCGGTTTCATCACGCCACTCGCCGCTTTGATCCTTAATGCGGCGCGCGGTGGCGATGCTGAAGTTCGTGACTGCCACGCCGCTGGGCGTGTGACGGGTCTCGGCATCGCGTCCGAGATTGCCGATCAGCATGACTTTGTTGAGCCCTCTTGCCATGCGTTCAAGTCTAGAACAAATGCAGGTTGAGGATCTCGGCGACGGCGGCTTCGGAGGTGTCGGCTGAGATTCGATAGGGGGCGAGGGCGTAGGAACTCCGACGAGCGTCGTAGAGCGCCTCGAAGGCCTGGCGGTCTTTGGCGAGAGGCCGTTTGTCATTGCCGGAAACGCGCTCCCAAAGGATGGGGAAGGGCGGATCGAGCCACAGAGCGACGCCGCAGTCCTCGATAACCTCACGGTTGCGCTCGGCGGCATAGGCGCCGCCGCCAAGGGCCACCACACAGGCGTTGCCGAGGCGGGAGACGCGAATTTGGCTGAGCAACTGTTGATGTTCGAGATCGCGGAAGGCGTCCTCGCCCTGTTGCGCAAAGATTTCGGCAATGGGCCTGCCGGCAGTGCGCTCGATCTCGGTATCGAGGTCGATGAAGCTCCACCCGAGCTTCTTGGCGAGCAACTTGCCTGCGGTGGACTTGCCGGAACCCATGAAGCCGGTGAGCCAGATCACGGGAGCTTGTTTCAGTCGAAGATCCATGGGCCAGAGGGTCATCATACAATCGCCGTGACTGGCGAGTGAAAGACGGTAACGATCAGACGGATCGGCCCCATCTAGACAGGTGGAGGAACAAGCCGTGATCCAGACGATTACGCCGAGCCTATGGTTCGCTGACGAGGCCGAAGAGGCCGCTCGTTTCTATACTTCCCTCTTCCCCAATTCCCATGTGGATCGCATCACGTCGAGCCCGGCGGAAACGCCGAACGGCCCGGCGGGCTCCGTCGTAATCGTCGAGTTTACGCTTGCGGGACAGCAATTCACAGCGATCAGCGCCGGGCCGTTGGATCCATTCAATCGCGCGGTTTCTCTTGTCGTGAATTGCAAGGATCAGAGCGAAGTGGACCGCTATTGGGAAGCATTGGTGGAGGGCGGCAGTCCGGAACGTGGCGGCTGGCTGAGAGACAGTTACGGCGTTTACTGGCAAGTAGTACCGACGATTTTGCAGGAGATGATTGCAGACCGAGATGGAGAGAAGGCACGGCGGGCGATGGAAGCCATGCTAGGGATGGTCAAAATCGACATCGCGGGCTTGCAGAGAGCCTTCGACGGCGCCTCTAGCGACTCCGTTACGGCTTAGCGCTCTCGACGAGGTTGTAGGCTTCGCGCTTGGAGATGCCGTACTCCTTGGCGGCTGTCTTTACGGCATCCATGGGCGAGGTCCCTGCGACGATTAGTTGCTCAACTCGGGCGGGAAGAGGAAGCGTTGCTGAGGGCGTGGACGCTCCGCTCGTCCCGGCGATGAGCAGGACGATCTCACCGCGAATGGCTTCGCGCGCGGCAAGATCGGCATGGATCTCCGAGAGCATGCCTCGCAGGAACTCCTCATGCGCCTTGGTGAGTTCGCGAGCGACAACGGCTTGGCGATCGCCGAGGGCCGATTGGGCGTCCTCGAGCGCGCGCAGCAACCGATGCGGCGCCTCGTAGAAGACGAGCGTGGACCGCTCTGCGGCGAGCGCTTCCAGGACCTTGAGCCGTTGGCCGGACTTCGCGGGGAGGAACCCACCATAAAGAAAGGAGTCGGTGGGCAGGCCCGAGGCGACGATTGCCGTATCGACTGCGCTAGGGCCGGGAATGGGGATGACACGAACGCCGGCAGCAATAGCGGCCTGCGCGACGCGGTAGCCGGGGTCGGAAATCCCCGGCAATCCGGCATCGGAAACGACGGCCACGGCTTGGCCTGATTGCACGCGCTCGACGATCTCGCGGGCGCGCTCGTGTTCGTTATGTTCGTGGCAGGAGATGAGCGGCTTTTGAATCTCGTAGCGGTTGAGCAGTTTGCGCGTATGCCGCGTGTCTTCGCAGGCGATGAGGTCGCACTCGCGCAGGGTGCGCAGCGCGCGCAGGGTGATGTCTTCAAGGTTGCCGATCGGCGTGGCGACAAGATAGACGGCGGCATCCATCGCGCTAAGTTTTGCCGCGCTTCGAGCGCAACTCGTTATACAACGGCGCCAGGAGGGAAAGAGCGGTGGCCACGAAGAAGAACAGCACGATGGGCCGCGACAGCGTGCCGATCCAGTCGCCCCGGCTGAGCACGAGAGCCCGGCGGAGATTTGCTTCCATGATGGGGCCGAGGATCAATCCGAGGACGAGCGGCGCGACAGGCACGTCGACGCGCCGCAACAGGAAGCCGATGATGCCGGCGACGAACATAGCCCAGACGTCCGCGACGGCGTTGTTCAGCGCGTAGGAGCCGATGATCGAGAACAGCATGATGGAGACCCAAAGCCAAGGGCTAGGGATGCGCAGAACCTTGGCCAGGGGCCGCGCCCCAATAAGACCGAGGGCGATGCCGATGATGGCGCCGAAGGTCATGAGCCAAACCATCGTGAAGACGAAAGTTTGATTGTTCTGGAAAAGCATCGGGCCGGGCTCGATGCCATGGATCAACAACGCGCCGATGAAAACCGCCGAGACGGAATCTCCGGGGATACCCAAGGTGAGCATCGTCGCCATGCCGCCTCCGACGGAGGAGTTAGCGCCGACGCAGCTCGCGGCCAGACCTTCGATGGAACCTTTGCCGAAGGTTTGCTTTTCGCGCGAGATGCGCCGCGATTGTTCCCAAGCGACGATGGCTCCGACGTCGCCGCCGGCGGCGGGGATGACGCCCACGATGGTTCCGATGATGGAGCTGAGACCGACGTGCGGCAGCATCTGTTTCCATTGCGCGAGGCTGGGAAAGACGCTGCCCAAGGCGCCCATGACAGGCTTCTCGCGCTCTTGGGCGCGGTCGGCGATCTGTGTGAGGACTTCGGCAAAACCGAATAAGCCGATCATCACCGGGATGAACGAAATGCCGTCGAGGAAGTCGGAGATGCCGAAGGTGAACCTGGGATAGGCGGTCATCGGATCGAGGCCAACCGTCGCTAGCGCCAAACCGAGCGTCCCGGCGATTAGCCCTTTGAGCACGTGCTTGCCGGACACGCCGCCGATGAGGCTGAGTCCCCACAGGGCCATGCCGAAGTATTCGGCCGGGCCAAAGCTCAAGGCGAGCGCGGCCATCGGAAACGCTGCAACCGCTAGAAACAAGATGCTGATGAGCTGTCCGGCGCCGGACATCAAGGCGTTGATGCCCAGAGCTAAGCCGGCGCGGCCTTGCTGGGCCATTGGGTAGCCGTCCCAGGCGGCGGCGATGGATGCGGGCGTGCCGGGGACATTGATGAGGACTGCGGGGATTCCGCCAGCGGGAATCGCGCCGGCATAGATGCCCAGAAGCATCGCTAGGCCTTGCTCGGGGGTCAGCCAGAAAGTCAGGGGCGTGAGGACAGCAACGCCCATGGTGGCCGTGAGACCTGGCAAGGCGCCGAAGACGGCTCCGAGTGAAATGCCGACCATGAGGAACGCCAGCACGCCGGGTTGGCAGGCGGCGGTCAATCCAGCGATGAGGTCAGGACTCATGGATTATTCGAGGGCGACGTGCAATCCATACTGGAAAGCCAGCGTAACCGCGGCAGTGAGGACCAGGGCGACGGCGATGCCGGCGCGAGGTTTTTCTCCGAGAACCCTGAGAAACAAATACAGATACAGAACAGTTCGCACGAAGAAGAAGCCCGTGCCCCACAAGGCGAGGTAGACAAAGGTGATCAGCGCAGCGATGCCCGCCGGGCGCAGGTCGCCGCGCAGCAGCGCCCCAGCGGATTCGACTGCGGCCGGGCGGATCAGCAGGGCTACGGATAACGCCAACAATACCCAGCCGATGCTCGCTGGGAAAAAGCCGGGTCCGGGAACACGTCCGACGCCGGGCGGCAACAGCCAGGAGCCCCAGAGCAGCAATCCGGCGAGGACCACGAAGGCCAAGGCGACGATGCGATCGGTGTAGCTCACTGCTTCATCCCCAGCAAGAGCGGAAGCTGTTCGGCGAAATAGTCGGCTTGTTCATTGGCGAACGTCTCGAAATCAGCCGGGCCCAGGTACGCGGGTTCAACGCCGCGGTCCGCGCATAGATTGAGGAAGAGCGGGTCCTCGGAGGCCTTAGCGAAGGCCGCGGCGAGTTTCTCGCGGATCGCCGGATCCATGCCGGGCGGGCCGGAGAAGGCGCTCCAAGCGGGAGTACCCATCGGATAACCCAACTCGTAGGTGGTCGGCGCATCGGGCAGGACGGAAGAGCGTTTGGAGTCAAACACAGCAAGCGGGCGAAGATCGCCAGACTCTATTTGCGTCAGGACTTCGCTGACTCCGGCGATGACGGCGTCGACGTGGCCGCCCAGCAGCGACACGACCGTGCCGCCGCTGCCGTTGTAGGGCAAGTGTGTGACCTGGATGCCTGTGTTGGCTTCCAGCAACAGCGCGTTGAAGTGCCAGATGGAGCCCGTGCCGGAGTTGGCCAAGATGAGGTCGCCGGGTCGCGCCTTGGCGGCCGCGACGAACTCGGCGAAATCTTTCCACGGCGCGTCGCCGCGAACGACGAGTACGGGCGGAGTCAGCGATACCCGGCAAATCAGGGTCATATCGCGCGGGCCGATGTCGGTGTAGCCGAGAGTGCGCACCATGGCGAGTTCGACCGGCGTATGCCCGACGACGTAACCGGTGGGCTGCTGGCGGGCGACGTAGGAAAATGCCAAGGCGCCGCTGGCGCCGGGCTTGTTCTCGGCGACCACGGGGACGCCGACGTCTTTCTCGACCAGACTGCCCATGACCCGCGAAATCTGGTCAGACAGACCCCCGGGCGACGCCTGCACGATGATGCGGATCTCCTTGGAAGGGTAGGGACCCGTCTCGCTTCCACAACCGCAAAGGAAAGCGAATGCCAAGACTAGAGCGAGCACGCGCAACACACCAGAACAAGGATAGCGAATAGGTTCGGAGGGTTAGTTGCGCTTGGTCATTTCGGCGGCAGGCTCGTCTTGCAGCCTCCGGTCGGGCCTAACCAGATTGTTTACGTCGCCGTAGATCAGACGCGCGCCGCGCTGCAAACGCACATAAGCCCATGCCCAATTGAGAATCACGGCTGCGCGGTTGCGGAAGCCGACCAAGTAAAGGATGTGCACAAACAGCCAAGCGAGCCAGGCGACGAGGCCGGTGAGCTTCAGGCGTCCGATTTGGGCAACGGCGCGGGCGCGTCCGATCGTCGCCAAGTTGCCCTTGTCAAAGTAGCGGAAGGGCCGCAAGGGCTGACCCGCTATCGCCCGCCTGACGTTGGCTGCGGCGTGAGCGCCCTGCTGCATAGCGACCGGCGCCAGTCCGGGAAGAGGCTGGCCGTCTTCGACGAACACCGCCAGATCGCCGATGACGAAAATCTCCGGATGACCGGGAACGGTGAGGTCTTGGTTGACGACCACGCGGCCGCCGCGGTCGGTTTCGACTCCGAGTTTCTTGCCGAGCGGAGACGCGCGGACCCCGGCCGCCCACAAGACTGTGCAAGTATTGACGCGGCTGTCGCCGACCATCACGTGGTCTTCGGCGATCTCGGTGACGTGTCTTCCCGTCCAAACCCAACAGCCGAGGTCTTGCAGCGACTTCGTCGCTTTGGCGGCTAGATCCTCGGGAAAGGCCTCAAGAATCCGCGCGCTGCCCTCGACCAGAATGACTTGGGCATCGGAAGGATCGATCGAGCGAAAGTCCTCGCGCATGACTTGGCTGGAGATCTCGGCAATGGCCCCTGCCAGTTCGACGCCGGTAGGGCCGCCGCCAACGACGACGAAGGTCAACAGGGCTTGACGGCGCGAAGGGTCCGGTTCGCGTTCGGCCTTCTCGAAGGCCAGCAGAATGCGGCGGCGCATCTCGAGGGCGTCCTCGAGAGTCTTGAGGCCCGGGGCGATGCGCGCCCATTTGTCGTGTCCGAAATAGGAGCTCTGCGCGCCGGCGGCAAGAATCAAATAGTCGTAGGGCAAGACCCCGTCGGCCAGCCGCACTTGCTTGGCGGCGACGTCGACATCGAGCACGTCGGCCAACACGGTGCGCGAAGCCTTGTGCTTCTTGAGGACGGCGCGAATGGGGTAAGAAATGTCCCCGGGCGAAAGGGCCGCCGTGGCGACCTGGTAGAGCAAAGGCTGGAAAAGATGGTGGTTGTGGCGGTCTACAACCGTGGTTAGGATATCGTCGGTGCTTAGGCCCTTGGCGGCGTGCAGACCGGCGAATCCGGCGCCTACGATTACTACGCGAGGTCGCGGGTCGGGCTGCTGCGATACGATGTCCACTGGCTCCGCCCTTCGGCCTCATTCTCTCAGACGCGATGCACGACAACGAAAAACTCCAAGAGTTGCTCAAGCGCTACTCGGTTCACTATGGGGATTTCGTGCTGGCATCCGGCAAGAAGAGCAACGTCTATGTCGACTGCCGGCTGACGACGTTGCGTGCAGAAGCGATGCCTCTGATCGGCAAGGCGATCCTGGCGGAAATCACTGAGTGCGGCTGGAAGGCCGACCTCGTTGGCGGGCTCACGATGGGCGCGGATCCGGTGGTTTCGGCGGTGGCACGCGAGAGCCTTGGTACAGCGCAAGTGCTCAACGGCTTCCTCGTGCGTAAAGAAGCCAAGGGGCACGGGCGCGGGCAATATCTCGAAGGAGTACGCGAGCCGGGTCAGCTGAAGGCCGTGATTGTGGAGGACGTCTGCTCGACAGGCGGCTCGGCGATCCAGGCGATTGAGCGTGCGCGCGAGTTCGGCCTCGAAGTGGTTGGCGCGGTCTGCTTGGTGGACCGCGAGATGGGCGGCGCCGCGGCCATCGAGGCAATCGGGTGCCCTTTTGCGAGCGTATTCAGCATGAGCGAGTTGCTGGACCTTTAGACGATGGCTATTCCACTGCGCAGTTTGGCGAAAGAGATCGCCGAGGGTCGGACGATGGCGCCCGATGTCGCTGAACGCTGTCTAGCCTCACTCAAGGCTCAGGAACAGGACATCGAGGCATGGGTTCCGTTTGACCACAGCGCCGCGTTGGAGCGAGCCGAGCGTTGCATTGCCGGCAAGCCGCTGAGCGGCATTCCCTGCGGCGTAAAGGACATCTACGACACGGCGGAATTGCCCACCGAATGGGGCTCAGCGGTCTACCGCGGGCGGCAGTCGCTGACCGATTCGACGTTGGTAGCGGAGTTGAAGGCTTTAGGCGCCTACGTATTAGGCAAGACCCACACGACGGCGTTCGCGTTTTACGACCCGGCCCCGACGCGCAATCCGCACAATCCGGCGCATACGCCGGGAGGCTCGTCTAGCGGTTCCGCGGCGGCTGTTGCCGCAGGAATGGTTCCGGTGGCGTTAGGCAGCCAGACGCAAGGCTCAGTGTTGCGGCCGGCATCGTTTTGCGGCGTGGTGGGCTTCAAGCCGAGCCGCGGGGTGTTGTCGCTCGAGGGCGTGTTGCCTTTTGCCCCCACGCTCGATACGGCAGGTCTGTTTACGCGCACGGTCGACGACATGCGCTTTGTGTGGGATGCGTTGCGGCCCGGAGGCAACGCATATGAGGCCCGGCGGTTTGTGGTGATCGACTGGCCGCCGCACAAGCAAGTCGAGCCTGGCATGGCTGAACGATTGCACGATGCCGTGCAGAAGCTGCAGAGCGCCGGGCTGCAGGTGCTGGAATCCGCAGGGCCCGCAAGCTTCCAAGCTTTGCCGCAGGCGATTGCTGACGTGATGGCCTACGAGGCGGCGCAAACGCACAGCGAACGCTACGCCGAGTTCGGCGAGCGACTGGGCGTTAAGCTGGCGGGCCTGGTTGAGCGGGGCCGGTTGGTAACGGATGCCGCTTACGCAGCGGGGCTCGAGGCGCTTCTGGCCGCGGAGCGCGAATTCGCAGCGTGGGCCGGACAGAACACGGTGGTGATTACGCCCGCATCACTGGGCCCGGCGCCGAAGGGCTTGGAGTCGACCGGCGACCCGGCTTGCAACGCGCCCTGGACGGGGATCGGAGCGGCGGCGATTTCCGTCCCTTGCGGCACAGTCGGCGGCTTGCCCGTAGGCTTGCAGCTGACCGCGCCGGCGGGCCTCGATGCGATGTTGTTGCAAACCGCCGAGACCGTTGAGCAGGCGCTCTCGACCTAAAGCGATGCGGGCGGTTCGGGAAAGTTGCGAATCGGCGAGTAGCGCTCGTACGTTTCCCAGATGTCGCCGTTGCCGAGCACGCGGGGGTCGCCGGTCTCGCGCAGATAATTTTCCAGGCGTTCAGCAAGCTCCTGGCGGGTCGCCTCGTGCTGCGGCTTTCCGGCTAGGTTCGTCAAGCAAGCCGGATCCGTGCGTATGTCAAAGAGCTCTTCCGCCGGGCGTTTGTCGACGGCCATCAAGAAATATGGGCGGATCGCCGGATCGTCGCGATGTTCAACAAGATAGTCGAGCGTCGGACAGGCGTCGATGTCGTGATAGCCGCCATGCATGGGTCCCAGCTTGCCGCCTTCCTCGTACTTCTGCGGATCGCCGGCTGGCCAGCGCTCAGGCTTGAAGTTGCGGATATACAGGTAGTCCTTAGTGCGCATGGCGCGCTGCGGGTAACCCAGGTTGTTATAGCGCGAGGAGCTGTGGCGCTCACGCGAGGAATATACAGCGTCCCTTGAAGGATCGAGCAGCCCATTACCACCGGATTCCAGCAGATTCAAAATGCTCCGGCCGGCAAGCGTGTGCGGCCCTGGGTGCTTAACGCCCGCGACCTCGAACAGCGTCGCCGTGAGGTCTACGAAGCCGACAAGATCGTCGATCTTGCGGCCTGGAGCGATGTGGCCCTCCCAACGAATTGCGAGTGGCACGTGGATGCCGTACTCATAGCAACTAGCCTTCGCCCGCGGGAAAGACATGCCGTTATCGGAAGTCACGATGACCAGCGTATTGCTGAGCTCCCCGGCCTCTTCGAGTGCTTGCAACATGCGACCAAGATGGTCGTCGAAGTGTTCGATTTCAAAAGCGTAGTCCAGTAGATCCGAACGAATCTCTTCGCGGTCTGGGAGGAAGGGCGGGACCTCGGCATCCGCGAGCTTCTTCCCGTCCGCAAGCCCGGTCTCCGCTTCGAAGTCTCGATGCGGCTCGCTAGCGCCGAACCAAAAGCAAAAAGGGCTGTCGCCAGGACGCTGTTCGAGGAAGGCGCTGAAGTTCGCTGCGTAATCGGTACGGCGAAGGCCTTGGTTGCCTGGATCGCTTTCGATTTCGTTGAACTCAGTTCCCGCGGGATTTCGCGGCCGGTCATCGTCCCACTTGCCTGGTCCCCAACCCTTGCCCGTGTAGCCGACCCAGTAGCCGGCGTGTTCCAGCAAATCGGGGTAGACGACGTACTTGGCGGGAAAGGAACTCGCGTGCGTGCCGGCCTGTTCGATTTGCCAGTCGTGGAGTCCGGTCAACATCGCGGCGCGAGCCGGAGAGCAGCCGGGCGAGGCCGATACAGCCTCGTTGAACAAGACTCCCTCATTGGCAACGCGATCGAAATGCGGCGTGTTGACGAACTTGCAACCATATGCGGAGGCGTGCGGATAGGACTGATCGTCTGAGATGCAGAAAAGGATGTTGGGCCGCTTAGCCTGAGGCGCGGCGCAGGCGGCGCTGAACAATGCGGTTCCAACGGCCGCCGATCCGAGGATCTCTCGGCGTGACGGCTTCAGTTTGTCGTGGAGCATTTCGCGGCATTATATCGTCGTTTCGACGAATCCTTAACGCGGTCTCTACGGGTGATTCTGCTGTGATAGGCTCAAGTGGATTCGTCCACAGTTCCGATGCGCATCCTCATTGCAGGGGGCGGTCAGGGCGCCGCGCTGATCGCGAGCCGACTCATCCGAGAAGGCAACGAAATCACCATCGTGGAAAAGGACGCAGCTCGTTGCGCTCATCTAGACGAGACGCTTGACGCCAAAATCGTCCGCGGCAGCGCTGCCAGCATTCGGACGTTGCGCAAGGCCGGCCTTGAGACCGTCCAGATGCTGATCGCCGTCACCGACTCGGACGAGATCAATGTGTTGGCCTGCGTTATCGCCAAGACCTACTCGAACGTTAAGGTCAAAGTCGCTCGCGTCCGTAGCCACGAGTTCGCCGATTGGCGGCGAGTTGCCGACGAAAACGAGTTGGGCATCGATCTCATCATTCATCCCGAATCGGACGTGATGGAGCGCATCATGCGCGTCGTTAACGTTCCGGGAGTTTCGGACATCATCGATTTCGCCGGCGGCGAAGTGAAGTTGTTCGGCATGAACGTCGAACGCAATAGTTGGTTCGCCGGAAAAACGCTAGAAGAACTCGATGCCGCCGGCCCTCCGGCGAATTCGTTGGTGGCGCTCATCTTCCGGGGGCAACAAGTAATCGTCCCTCACGGGGCGCAGGTCGTCTTGCCGGGCGATCACGTCTACGTTTGCACCACTAAGCAGAACCTGGACGCGGTGCTGGAGTTCATGGGCGTCGGCCGGCGCGGCAAGCTGCAGCGCGTATTCATTGTCGGCGGCAAGCAGATCGGCATCTCGTTGGCCCAAGAGCTGGAAAGTCAGGGCGTGCAGGTCAAGCTGATCGAAAAAGACGGCGAGCGCTGCGAGTTGATCGCCGGTCTTGTGGATAAGACGATTGTCGTCAAGGGCGACGGCACGGACCAGGCAACGCTGGAAGAGGAGAACATCGAAGGCATCGATGCGTTCTTGGCCATGACGAATCATGACGAGGACAACATCATCGCTTCTCTGCTGGCACGCCGCTTAGGGGTGGGCAAAGTCGTGGCGCTGATCAACCGCCTGAGCTATTTGTCGATGGTGCAAAGGCTGGGCGTGAATACGTCCGTGAGCACGCGCTTGGCGACTGTGGATGCGGTCTTGCAGTTTGTCCGCAAGGGCGGCGTGCTGTCCGTTACGACTTTCCGCGAAGAGGAAGCCGAGGCAATTGAGTTGATCGCTTCTGAAGGTTCGCGTTACGTCGGTAAGCGATTACGCGACATCGCTCTGCCGCGCGGCGCGATCGTGGGCGCTATCGCGCGAACCAGCGGCGAGGTGCTTGTACCTCGCGGCAACGCGACGATTGAGCCCGGCGACCGGGTGATCTTCTTCGCGCTAGAGAGCGTGGTGCCGGAGCTGGAGTCCGCGTTCCTCGATAACCAGAAGAGAAGGCAACGGTCGGCGTGATTCACTTCGGCGCGATCGGCTACGTGCTCGGACAATTCCTGCTGATCTTCGCCGCCGCGATGGGCGTGCCGCTGCTCTACGGCTTGCTCGCGGGAGTCGGCGATGCCTTGCCCGTCGTTTACGCGGCGGGGGCGACCGTTGCGACGGCCGGCGCTCTATTGCTGTTGCCGCGGCCGAACCGGGAGTTGAGCCAACGAGAAGGTCTGCTATTGGCGGTGTTCACTTGGTTGGCGTTCTGCTTTTTCGGTTGCCTGCCCTTCTATTTTTCCCCACACTACGCCAGTTTTACGGACGCCTATTTCGAATCCGCTTCGGGCTTCACGACGACCGGTTCAACCATCCTTGCGGACGTCGAGGTATTGTCGCCGGTCATTCAGTTTTGGAGGTGCTTCACGCATTGGCTGGGCGGACTGGGCATCGTGCTCTTGGGCGTGGCGGTGCTGCCGCTGGTTGGCCACGGCGGCATGCATTTGTATCGAGCGGAGTTTTCTGGAGCGACATCGGAAAAGCTCAAACCCCGTCTGAAAGAAACGGCTCTGGCATTGTGGAAGATCTACTTTGCGATGACGGCGGCTCTCTATGCCCTGCTGCGATTCGCGGGGATGAATGACTTCGAGGCTTGGTGCCACACGTTTTCCACCCTGGGAACCGGCGGCCTCTCCACCCGAACGGCCAGCGTTGCTGCGTTCGAGAGCCCGCTCATTGAATACATCCTCATCGTATTTATGCTTCTCGCGGGCGTGAGCTTTCTGCAGCACTATCGGTTCTGGGTGGAACGCCGTCCGTCGAGTATGCTGCGGGATCCTGAAACGTTAGGCTATGCGGCGCTGACGGCGGCGGCGACGGCGGTGATCGCT
>CAZYOX010000017.1:0-21919 GCA_964649285.1 uncultured Bryobacterales bacterium
GTCATCACCAGATGCCCGCCCAGCTGCATGCCGCTGTAGAACTCGGCGATGTTCGGATGAGAGAGGCGGGAGTGAATCTTGGCCTCGCGCAGAAAGCGGTCAACGCGGTTGCGGTCTTGTTCGAAGCCGCTCGGCAGCAGCTTGAGAACTTCGCGACGCCCCGCGATCTCGTTCTCGACCTCGTAGACCATCGCGGCGCCCCCGGCGTCCAAGACGCGCAAAAACCGGTAGCCACCGATGGTCTGTCCAACCCGAAATGCCATAGGTGCGCGTCGTCGTCCCCGCCGCTTTGGGAGATAAGGGAATTGTAGGGCCTACGACCGAAACATAACACCACAGCGAAAGACTGAGTCGCAGGGGGGGAACCTCCTGTAGGATGAAGCCATGAAAGACTCCATATTTGAAGCGGCATGCCCTTGTTGCGGCGCCAAATTGGAGATCGACGGCGATGCGGGTATCATCCTCAGCCATCAAGAACCTGTCCGAAAGTCGAAGCCCACGGATCTGCGCAAGGCCGTACGTGAGCTCGACAAAGAAGCCGCGCTGAGAGATGAACGCTTCCGCAAAGAAATGGAAGCGCAACGCGGGCACGAGGACGAGCTCGATAAGAAATTCGCCAGCTTGTTGAAGAAGGAAGAGGGCAAGACGCCCACCAGACCGGATTGGCGCGATATCGACTTCGACTAACGCCCTACGGCAATGATCCGGTCTAGCTGTTCGCGCAATTGCTCCAAGGAGCCCGCGTTCACCACGGTCTCATCCGCCAAGCGGAAGGTGGCCCGCAACTGCTGCGTCGTTGGATCGTGACTTTCCATTTCGCGGTCCTCCTGCTCGACGAATTCCTCAAACGAAAGCGGCGTACGCTCGTCGCGACGCTCGACGGCGCGCTGATAACGTTGCTCGCGCGGAGCGTCAAAATGCACAAGCCGGAATCCTGGAAGGTCCCTAAGCGCCGCTACTTCGTTGGGATTCCTAATGGAGTCAATGACATAATCTTTGCGAGGGGCTAGCCGGGCGATGACGCGCCGCGCCAGGACGGCAGCGCCAAAGCGAGTTCGCAGCTCATTTCCCACCCGAGTCAGGTTTTCTCGCGTCGGAGGCTCGTTGCGCTGCGCCAATTCCAAGCGGATCTCATCCGAGAGGGAGAGATAAAGGAATCCTCGCTCTTTGAGATAGTCCGCGCCCGCGGTCTTCCCCGCTCCGTTTGTTCCCGTGAGTCCAACAAGCATCTCTGTCAACCAAAGCAGGCCACTATAGCAATTCGCCTTGTTCAGCAGGGCGCATGGCAAAACATAGACTTTACGTGATAGCCTCTTCGGGATCATATCTTGCTGCGTTGGCCGTTGGGCTGCCGACGCCGCAGACCGTCGCTGAGCGGTTTCGCATCCATTTTCTCAGCGCTCGCAGGGGGAGTTTTTGATGAGCAGTATCGCCGACTTGATACCCTACATCGGCTTGTTAGGTCTCACCTTCGCCGCAGCCAGTTTCATTGCCGTTAGCCGTAAGTCTCCTGGCAACCAACGCATGCAAGAGGTGGCTGGATTGATCCACGACGGCGCCATGGCTTTCTTGCGCCGCGAGTACCAAATCTTGTCGATTTTCGTCGTCTTCGTCGCCGGTCTGATCGCTTGGCAACTCAATGTGGAGACGGCCGAGTGTTTCATTGCGGGAGCGATTTGCTCGATAGCGGCGGGATTCATCGGGATGCAGGCCGCTACGAAGGCGAACTGCCGCACAAGCGAGGCGGCTCGGGCAGAAGGCTCGGGTGCGGCGTTGCTGGTTGCGTTCGGCGGCGGCTCGGTGATGGGGTTAGCAGTCGCGGGACTGGGACTATTGGGCGTGGGCTCCTTGGCATTGGTCTTCGCCGCGCCAGAACAAGCGCACTACATCAATGGCTTCGCTATGGGCGCCAGTTCGATCGCCCTATTCTCGCGAGTAGGGGGCGGCATCTACACAAAAGCGGCGGATGTCGGCGCCGACCTGGTCGGCAAAGTTGAAGCTGGGATCCCGGAAGACGACCCGCGTAATCCGGGGGTCATCGCCGACAACGTCGGCGACAATGTGGGCGATGTCGCGGGCATGGGAGCTGACATCTTCGAATCCTACGTCGGCTCGATCGTCGCCACAATCGCCATCGCGGCGACCTTGACTCCGGAGGCCCTGAGTCTGCTGTCGGGAGGGATGTCTGGGGATGCTTTGAAAGCGATGCTGATGGGCTTGCCCCTGTCGCTGTCGGCCATCGGTCTGGCAGCGTCACTGCTGGGAATTCTGTCGATCCACGCGCTCAAGAGCATGGGACCTGCCGGCGCCTTGCGTTATTCGGCCTGGGGTTCGGCGGTGTTGTTCCTGATCGGCAGCTGGTTACTGGTGAGCGCTTTGGGCGTGAGTAACGACGTGTTCTACGCAGTGCTGGCTGGAACAATCTCGGGCGTCCTGATCGGCTACATCACGGAGTATTACACCTCGATGCGACCGGTGGGCGATATCGCCGAGGCGTCGAGAATGGGTTCGGCGACGAACATCATCGCCGGTCTGGCGGTGGGCTTCCGCAGTTGCGCGCCGTTGGTGATTATGATCTGTGCGGCGATCTACGTCTCGCATGAGACGGCGGGTCTCTACGGCATAGGCATCGCGGCGGTGGGCATGCTTGCTACCGTCGGCATCACCATGAGCGTCGACGCGTACGGACCAATCGCCGACAACGCAGGAGGCATCTCGGAGATGTGCGGTTTGGGCCCCAAGGTGCGGGCGATCACCGACGAATTGGACGCCCTGGGCAATACCACGGCAGCGATGGGCAAAGGCTTCGCTATCGGCTCGGCGGCTTTGGCCGCGCTGGCCTTGTTCTCGGCCTATACGCAAGCCGTCGATGCCGTACGCAGCACAGCCGGACTGCCGGCGGTGCTGATTAACCTTACGGATGCCAATGTCGTCATCGGCCTCATGCTCGGCGGCACGCTGCCATTCATCATCGCGGCCCAAACGATGACGAGCGTGGGGCGCGCCGCCGAGAAGATGATCGACGAGATTCGCCGTCAATTCCGCGAAATCAAGGGACTGCTGGAAGGGGCCGAGGGCGTCAGGCCCGACGCGGCGCGCTGCGTGGACATCGCCACGCAAGCTGCGCTTCGCGAAATGGTGAATCCGGGCTTGGTCGCTGTCGCGGCTCCGGTCACAGTCGGCTATGCCTTAGGACCGGCGGCGCTTGGCGGTGCGTTGGCCGGGGCCACAGTGACAGGCGTTCTGCTGGCGCTATTCATGGCAAACTCCGGCGGCTCCTGGGATAACGCCAAGAAGTCGATCGAGACCGGCGCCCTCGAAGGGGAGGCCAAAGGCGGCGCGGCGCACAAGGCAGCCGTCGTCGGCGACACGGTCGGCGATCCATTTAAGGACACCTGCGGCCCTTCGATGAATATTCTCATCAAGCTGATGTCGATTGTGGCGCTGGTGATCGCGCCGCTGGTGGCGTTGGCCTAAGGGCCGCCAGCGAGAGGAATGGCACGTGGCCCTTTGGAAGAACGACGAAGAGCTTTTCAACATTGCGCGTGAAGAGCTGTTTAGCTCCGTGGTCGGCGACGCGATGGACAAGCTCGGCCTGCAACGACAATACTTGCCGCCTGGCATCCGTCCGCTGGCGAGCACCATGGCGTTGGTCGGGCGGGCCATGCCGGTGCTCGAAGCCGACGTATTCGGCGAGCCCGACCAGCCCTTCGGCTTGATGCTGGAGGCGCTCGACGATTTGAAGCGAGACGAAGTTTACGTGTGCGCCGGCGGTTCGCCGCGCTATGCGATGTGGGGCGAGCACATGTCCACTAGAGCGATGAAGCTCGGCTCAGGGGGCGCGGTGATCAGCGGTTACGTGCGCGACACGCACGGCATCATTGCCATGGGCTTCCCGACGTTTGCGCTGGGCTCCTACGGTCAGGACCAGGGTCCGCGCGGCAAGGTGATCGACTTCCGCTGCACCGTCGAAATCGAGCAGGCCGTCATTCGCCCCGGCGACGTTATCCTCGGTGACGTCGATGGCGTACTGGTGGTCCCCCGCGAGGCGGAGGAAGAGGTTTTCTCGAAGGCCATCGAGAAGGCGCGGGGCGAGAAGAAGGTGATGCAAGCGCTGCAGGAAGGGATGTCAGCTGTCGAGGCCTTCACGAAGTTCGGGATCATGTAGCGTCGCCGGGAAGCTTGGAGAGCGTAGGTACTTCCGCCAGGACTTTGCGCGCGGAGTGATTGGCGGCGCTTCGTATAATCGGCGTTGGAAGAGTTTTACCTGCGTTTCGGTTACCTGATGATCTTCGCGGTAGCGGCGATCGAAGGGGAAGGCGCGCTAGTGGCGGGCGCCGTACTGTCGCAACGCGGCCACATGTCGTTCGGCGGCGCGGTTGTCGCCTCTTTCCTGGGCACGTTCTTGATTGCCGAAGGTATGTTCCACCTTGCCAAGTGGAAGGGGCGCGCCTGGGTGGTGAAGAAGGCGGGCGGCGATCCTAGGCTGTTGCGCATCGAGCGTTGGCTCAACCATCGCGGCGGCCCGCTGCTGCTGTTCGGCCGCTTCCTGTGGGGCATGCGTATTTGGATTCCGGCGGTGTGCGCGGTGGGCGGCATGCCTACGAGGAAGTTCTTCTTATGGAACATTGCCGGCGCGATTGTTTGGACGTCGATCGTCGCGCCGATCGGCTATTTCTTCGGCGAAACGCAGGAAATGCTGGACCCAAGAATGCAGAACATCGCGCTGGGGGTAGTTGTCATTCTGACGCTATGCGTCATTTTCTCGGTGTTGCGCCACGCCCACAAGACCGCTAACTCCGACGATTAGCGATCTGCGATGCTAAGGGCGACATGCAAGACCGCAATTTAATTGGCTCGGAATGGATCTCCGCATCAGGCGAAGAGATCGAGGTTACGGATCCCGCGACTAACGAAAAGATTGCGTCGGTGCCCAAATGCGGCGCCAAGGAGACGCGCAGAGCAGTCGCTGCCGCGGCAGCAGCGCTGCCCGGATGGCGCAGCAAGACGGCCTACGACCGCGGCTCGATCTTGAGGCGGATGGCAAGCCTGATGCTCAAGCGCCAAGAGCCGCTAGCGGAGTTGATGACGCGGGAGCAAGGCAAGCCGTTAGTTGAGGCGCGCGGCGAGATCGCCTATGCCGCCTCGTTCATCGATTGGGCGGCGGAAGAGGGCAAACGGCTCTATGGCGACCTGGTTCCCGCTTCGGCGGGGAACAAGCGCATTCTGGCAATACTCCAGCCGGTGGGCGTGACGGCTTGTATTACGCCGTGGAACTTTCCATCGGCAATGATTGCGCGCAAGTTGGGGCCGGCTTTAGCTTGCGGCTGCACGATGGTCGTGAAGCCCGCCAAACAGACTCCGCTATCGGCGATTGCGTTGGCCGAGATCGCCCTAGAGGCGGGACTCCCGCCTGGAGTGATGAACGTCGTGACAGGCGGGGCGAAGGCGATCAGCGGCGAGTTGTTTTCGAATCCGGCCGTTCGCAAGGTCTCATTCACGGGTTCGACGGAAACGGGCAAGGTTCTGATCAAGCAATCGGCGGAGAACGTTACGCGGCTGTCGCTGGAGTTGGGCGGACATGCGCCGTTCTTGGTTTTCGACGATGCGGATGTGAAGGCGGCAGTGGCGGGCGCGATAGCCAGCAAGTACCGCAACATGGGCCAGACTTGCGTGTGCCCGAATCGCTTCTACGTGCAGGAAGGCATCTATGACGAGTTCGCCGCAGGGCTAACCGAGGCGGTCGAGGCGTTGCGCATCGGCTCGGGGCTGGTCGAAGGCGTGCAGGTAGGGCCTTTGATTGACGACGCAGCCATCGAAAAGGTGGAGCGCCATGTGAGCGATGCCGTCGATAAGGGCGCCAAACTGCGCACCGGGGGCAAGCGCGCCAAGATCAAGGGACTGGCGGACCGTTTCTATACGCCGACGATTGTCGAGGACTTTACGCCGGATATGGCGCTGGCTTGCGAAGAGACGTTCGGACCGGTGAGTCCGCTGCGGCGCTTCAAGCATGAGGAAGAAGCTTTGGAGATGGCTAACGACTCCCCTTACGGATTGGCGTCGTATTTCTATACGCGCGATGCATCGCGGTTGATGCGCGTGGCTGAGCGGCTGGAATACGGCATTGTTGGGGCGAATGACGGTGCGCCGTCGACGGCGCAAGCGCCGTTTGGCGGAATGAAGCAGTCGGGCATCGGCCGCGAGGGCGGCCGCTATGTGATGCACGAATATACGGAGATCAAGTACGTGTCTTGGGGGCTGTGACAACGCGCCCGAGGCGGGTCGCCTGAGCGGAACCCGTACCGCGGGTGTAGGATATGGGCGAGCCATGCGCCTCACGACTCCCCGACTCGTTTTGCTTCTGGCCGCGCTTGGGAGTTTGGCCCTGCCGCTTGCCGCGCAGGTGGAGTTCAACCGCGATGTGCGGCCGATCCTTTCGGAGCGCTGCTATACCTGCCACGGACCGGATGAGACAAAGCGGCTGAGCGGGTTGCGCCTAGACACCGAGGCCAGGGCAAAGGCGGACTTGGGCGGGCGATTTGCGATTGTGCCGGGAGATGCAGGGCGCAGCGAAGTGATCCGGCGGGTAACGTCGGACGATCCGTCACGGCGGATGCCTCCCGCCTACGCGGGTCACGCTAAGCTGACCGACGCCGAGATCAGCGTATTGACTCGCTGGATCGAGCAGGGGGCCGCCTGGCAAGGGCACTGGTCCTTCGTGACTCCGACGAGACCAGCGACGCCGGACGTGAGTGATCCCGCTTGGGTGACGAATCCGATCGACAACTTTGTGATGGAGCGGCTCGACCGGCTGGGGCTGACGCCTTCTGCCGCAGCGGATCGGCGCACGTTGATTCGCCGCGTGTCGCTGGACCTGACGGGCTTGCCGCCAACGCTCGCGGAGGTCGATGCGTTCGTCAACGATCAGGCGCCGGACGCTTACGAGAGAGTGGTGGATCGGCTGCTCCGCTCGCCGCACTACGGCGAGCGGATGGCCATTCGTTGGCTCGATGCAGCTCGCTATGCCGATACGAACGGCTACCAAACGGATGCGGAGCGCTCGATGTGGCGCTGGCGTGACTGGGTGATTGGGGCGTTCAATCGCAACATGCCCTATGACCAGTTTACGGTTGAGCAACTTGCCGGCGACTTATTGCCGAACCCGACGCGCGACCAAATTATCGCCACTGGCTTCAACCGCAACCATCGCGGCAACGGCGAGGGCGGCATCATCGGTGAAGAGTATGCGGTGGAGTATGTGGTCGATCGCGTCGAAACGACTTCGACGGTTTGGCTGGGACTGACGTTGGGCTGCGCGCGCTGCCATAACCACAAGTACGACCCGCTTACGCAAAGGGAGTTCTATCAGTTTTTCGCTTACTTCAACCAAGTGCCCGAGCGCGGCAAGGCGTTTAAGTACGGCAACTCGCCGCCGTTGATCACGGCGCCGACGCCAGAACAGGAGACTGAGTTAAAGGCGTTAGAAGCCAAACTGGCCGAGGCGCAGCGAAAGGTTGATGCAAGCGAGCCGGAAACGGCGCGGCGGCAGGCGGCGTGGGAGAAGACGCTCGCGGGCAAGGAGCGCCTTGATTGGGCGCCACCTTATGAAATCGCTGTGGAGATGGCGCTAGATGGGGGACTTGAAGCGACGGTCACGCCCGATCCGCCGCAATCGGCGCAGTATCGCTACTTGATGAGCAACGGTCCTGTTCGCGCTAACGTGCCTTCAGGGCCGCCGGAGTGGAAAGACGGCGAGGCGGCCTACGACGAAGGGCTGGCCGGCGCCGCAGCAGCGTTCGACGGCAAGCGCTATATCCAAGCGGGAGACACGGCAAACTTCGGCTTCTTCGATGCGTTCACGCTGTCGGCCTGGATCTATCCGACAGCATCAACAGGGGCGATTGTCAGTCGCGCACTAGATGAAGAGCAAGGACAGGGGTGGACCTTCTCGCTCAAGGACGGGCACCTGTATGCCAGCGTGATCCAGCGCTGGCTGGATGACGGCATACGCATCGAGAGTGAAGAGACGGTTCCGCTGAACCAGTGGTCGCACGTGATGCTGACGACCGACGGTTCACGACTGGCTGACAACACGTACTTCTACCTGAACGGCAAGCGGCTGAAGGCGACGGCGCACTTGGACTATATGAATCAGCCGTTCGCCGCCAAGGCGCCGCTGCGGATCGGCGCCGGACAGGGAATGCGTTTTGAGGGACGGGTTGCGCAGGTGCGGCTCTATCGCGCGGAGGTAACCGAGCAGAGAGCCGCTGTGTTGGCTTCAGCGGATTCGCTGAACGAGATTGCCGCAGTCCCGGCGGCGCAACGCACGGAGGCGCAATCTCAGAAGTTGCGCCAGGCATTCGTCGACCGCTATGCACCAGCACGTTTGCAGGCGTTGAATAAAGAGCTGCGCGATTTGCAGATACAACGCCGGCGCATGGTCGCAGACTTGCCCACGGTGATGGTGATGCATGACGATTCGACGCCGCATAAGACGTACCTGCTGCGGCGGGGCCTATACGATCAACCAGGGGAAGAAGTTTTCGCCGGCACGCCGACTGCGCTGCCGGCCATGCCCGACGGCGATGTGAACAACCGCCTGACGCTGGCGCGCTGGTTAGTCGATTCGAAAAATCCATTGACGGCGCGCGTCGCGGTCAACCGCTTCTGGCAGATGTACTTCGGCCTGGGTATTGTGCGCACGACGGAGGATTTCGGATCGCAGGGCGAAGCGCCTTCCCATCCGGCGCTGCTCGATTGGCTAGCGACCGAGTTCATCCGCAGCGGCTGGGATATGAAGCAACTGCAGAAAACGATCGTGATGAGCGCGACGTACCAGCAGAGTTCACGGGTCTCGCCGGAGTTATTGGAGAAAGACCCAGATAATCGCTTGCTGGCGCGCGGCCCGCGGGTTCGTCTGGCTGCGGAAATAGTTCGAGATCAAGCGTTGGCAGTCTCCGGGTTGTTGGTGGAAGACGTCGGCGGCCCGTCGGTCAAGCCTTATCAGCCGGCTGGACTGTGGTCGGAGCTCACCGGCGGCAGCGACTATAAGGCCGATACGGGAGACGCGCTCTATCGTCGCAGCCTCTACACCTTCTGGAAGCGCACTTCGCCGCCGCCGATGATGACGAACTTCGATGCGGCAACCCGCGAAACGTGCGTGGTCCGCACAGCGCGTACGAATACGCCGCTGCAAGCGTTGAACCTGATGAACGACGTGACCTTCTTGGAGGCGGCGCGCAAGGTAGCCGAGCGCATGATGCATGAAGGCGGAGAGTCTCCGGCAGAGCGTATCTCTTTCGCCATGGAACTGGTGACGGCGACGCCGGCGAGCGACCAGGCGAGCGAGATATTGGTCGATAGCTACAATTACTACCGCGATCTGTTCAGTTCGGATCAAGCGGCAGCGCTCGAATATTTGAATCAAGGCGAATCGCCTCGCGACGAGAAACTTAACCCCAGTGAACTTGCCGCGTATTCCACGGTCGCCAGCTTGATTCTCAACCTCGATTCCGCGGTGACGAAGGAGTAAGACGATGGAGTTTCAAGACGCACAGAATCTCTTGACCCGGCGCTGCTTCTTCGGCAAATCGGCCGTTGGCCTGGGGGCAGCAGC
The DNA here is from genome assembly GCA_964649285.1 of uncultured Bryobacterales bacterium. Taxonomy (GTDB): domain Bacteria; phylum Acidobacteriota; class Terriglobia; order Bryobacterales; family UBA6623; genus CAMPKL01. Next base: position 9,617 of record CAZYOX010000017.1, read on the forward strand.
ACTGGGCAGCTTGATGAGCGAGGACCTGCGCGGCGCTGATTCGATCGGGCTGCCTGGCTTGCCGCATTTTGCGCCGACCGCTAAGCGGGTAATCTACCTGTTCCAGTCGGGCGGGCCTTCACAGATCGAATTGTTCGACTACAAGCCGCGGCTGAAAGAGTTGATCCGGACGGACCTGCCGGATTCGGTGCGACAAGGGCAACGGCTCACGGAAATGTCGGCCGGGCAGGCGAGCTTTCCGGTGGCGCCTTCTCTGTTTGAGTTCCAGCAACATGGGCAATCGGGCGCCTGGATCAGCGACCTGATGCCCCACTTGGCGGGCGTGGCGGACGAGCTGTGTTTTGTGAAGTCGATGTACACCGAGCAGATCAATCACGATCCAGCGGTGACATTCTTCCAGACGGGCTTTCAACTAGCGGGGCGGCCCTCGATCGGCTCGTGGTTGGCCTACGGGCTGGGCAGCGAGAACCGCGATTTGCCTGCCTTCGTGGTGATGATTTCGCAAGGCACGGGCAACCCCAACGACCAGCCGCTGGCTGACCGGCAGTGGGGCAGCGGCTTTTTGCCGACGACGTATCAAGGCATCAAGTTCCGGTCGATCGGCGACCCAGTTTTGTATTTGTCGAACCCGGAAGGATTTAGCGCGCAGGCACGCAGGCGGTTTATCGATGACGTGGGCCGACTGAACCAACTGCAGTTGGAAGAGTTCGGCGATCCGGAAATCTCGACGCGCATCGCACAGTATGAGATGGCGTACCGCATGCAGTCCTCCGTGCCGGACTTGACGGATCTCTCTACGGAGCCCGACAGCACCTTTGATCTCTACGGCGAACAAGCGCGTAAGCCGGGCACATTTGCGGCGAATTGCTTGCTGGCGAGGCGCTTGGCTGAACGCGATGTGCGTTTTATTCAACTCTTCCACCGCGGCTGGGATCAGCATTCTAACTTGCCGCAACAGATCCTGGGGCAGGCGAAAGACGTGGACCAAGCATGCGCCGGCCTGATCACTGATCTCAAACAACGCGGTTTGCTCGAAGACACATTAGTGGTTTGGGGCGGCGAGTTCGGCCGCACGGTCTACAGCCAGGGTAAGTTGACGGCCGACACCTACGGCCGCGATCATCATCCGCGCTGCTTCACGATCTGGATGGCTGGCGGAGGCATCAAACCAGGGATGGGTTATGGCGAGACAGACGACTACTCGTATAACGTCGTTGCTAATCCCGTACACGTCCACGACCTGCATGCGACGATCTTGCACACGCTCGGCGTGGACCACACAAAGCTGACTTACAAGTTTCAAGGCCGTAACTTCCGTCTGACGGATGTTCACGGCAACGTCATTAGGGACTTGTTGGCCTAGGCGGGTTCTCGCGATGGAAGTTGCCGTGCAGCTTTTGATGGCAGGAGCCGCAGATGCAATCGGGTAATAGAAGGCGTCTGCTGTTCTGCTTGCTACCTCGCGCTTACGCACGGGGCTATTGATATTGTTTCGCCCTGCCGGGACGGGTACGATTCGCCTTCGGCGCGTTACACCTAGACTCTGCAGATCTCGACGGCCTGGCGCAGGGATGTCATGGGGTCACGCGCGGGAATGAATTCGTGGGCGAAGTATCCGTCGTAGTTGAGGTCGGCGATGGCCTTGGCGATAGCGTTGTAGTTCAGCTCTTGCGTCTCGTCGATCTCGTGGCGTCCCGGGTTGCCGCCGGTATGGAAATGGCCGATGTACTGTGCGTTCTCACGGATGGTGTGAATCACGTCTCCTTCCATGATTTGCATGTGATAGATGTCGTAGAGCAGCTTGAAGCGCGGCGAGCCGACGCGCTTGCATAGTTCGACGCCCCAGGCCGTTTTATCGCACTGGTAGTCAGCGTGATTCACTTTCGAATTGAGCAGTTCCATTTGGATCGTCACACCCAGGTCTTCCGCTATCGGGGTGACTTTCTTCAACAGCAGAGCACAGTTGTCCCAAGCCTCCGCGTCGGACATGCCGCGCCGGTTGCCTGAGAAGCAGATCATATTCGGCACGCCGGCTTGCTTCGCGGCCGGCAAGAGTTTGCGGAAGTTGGCCTCGATGAGAGAGTGATTCTCTTTGCGGTTGAGGCCGTCGGGGATCGTGCATACGCCCTGGCCCATCGAACAGATCAGGCCATATTTCTTGAGCAACGGCCACTCGTCTTCATTGAGCAGGTCGATGCCCGCAATACCCATCTTGGCAGCTTCCGCGGCAAGTTCTTCGACTGACATCTTGCGGAAGCACCACTTGCAGACGGCCTGTTTCAGCCGACCGCCGGTCTGGGCGGCAGGAGCGGCAGCGGATAAAAGCCCGACTCCGGCTGCGGCTTGAACGGCTTTGCGACGTGTCATGGTCATGGTTCAGATGGATTCTAGCATGCTCACCAACGTCGCTAGGGCTCCTCACTTGGCATCACTTTGCTTACGACCGATATTATCGATAGCCTTACCGGCTTCTTCGACTGCGTCTTCGACGTAACCGCCCAACTCGCCGGCCGCGGCGTCGAGAGCGTGGGCCGTATCGTCCGCTAGATCCCGAACGTTTTCTGTGGCCACATCAATGGTCTTATCGATTGCTTCCGACGTCTCTGTAGGGCTGCCGCACGAGAATGCCGTGAGGAGAAACATGCCTAGCAGCACGAAGGATGGACCTGGTCCCGTCACGGGTTCTAGGATCTCAAAAAGGCGAGCGAGCGGGACTGCTAGCGCCGCACGAGCGCGGCGATACGCGCCGGCGCGCCCGAGCCCGCGCCGATCTTCATAGGCATGGCGACTAACCAGGCTCCGCGGGCCGGCAACGCTTCGAGCCCGGTTAGATTCTCCAGTCCCGTAACGCCCGCTCCCATCAAGATCTGATGCGTCCGGAAATCTTTCGATGGTCCGTAATCGATGCTGGCAGTGTCGATGCCCACGGCCCTGACGCCGCGCTGCGCAAGGATTTCAGCCAATTCCGGGGCGATGCCGGGAAAATGCAGCTCGTCGGCACGGCCAGGCCGGTCGTCGCCCATATATTCCAACGTATCCGGCCAACGAGATGACCACCCGGTGCGAATCAGGACGACGTCTTCGGCGGTGATTGGGCCGTATTCCGTTTCGTATTTCGAAAGGTCTTGGACGGAAGCAAGATAATCGCGGTCGGCATTGGATTGGGACACAACGTCGATGACGACGGCGGGGCCGATCAAGTCATCGAGCGGGACATCGTCAACCGGTGCACCGCCCGCGCTGAAATGGATAGGGGCATCAACGTGCGTGCCTGCATGCTCGCTCACCGCAAAATCGTACGCAGAGTAGAAGTAGCCGCCCTCCGTATCTCCCCACGAAGTTTGGGTGTGCTCAAACGGCTTACCGGTGGGCCAGAAAATCGTTTCGGCGTCGTAGGCGTGAGTTAGATCGATCCACTGCATCCCCGAGAAGGGGTCGGCAGGCAGTGGCGCGGGCGGAGGCGCCGAAGCACAACCGACAAGCATTACGACGGCAGTCAAGGTAGAGAACTTGCAATCCGGCATGCGGACATTATGTTCCGTGTGGGCCTACCAGTGCCGCCGGATCTTGAGCGAGAAGGACCGCGGTTGCACGACGCGCGTCCCCACAAAAACCGATTGAAAGTTGTAGAGCGCGGTCTTGTCGGTTAGGTTCGATATCTGCGCCACGACTTCCCAGGTCCTCCGATCGCCTGAGTAATGCTCGTAGCCGACTGCTGTATCGACAATGGTGCGCGGCCTAACGCGAGGTGGACTGCCGGTTAGGTCCGCGTAGGGCAGCTGATCGAAGTAGTCGGGGTCGATGGCGACCGCAGCCGGGTCGGAGGGATTCGAAACGAGCCCGGAGTCGTATCGCGCTTGGAGACTCGTCCACCAATGCCCGTGCGGACGCCAAGCAACGTTGCCGGCAACGGACAAGGGCTGGTCGTGGTCGATGATAAACGGACCGGCGCTTAGGGTATCCACTGCCGCGGACCCTAGGAACAAGCCTCCAGTAAACGGCGGCGTGACCACGGCGTGATAGTGGGTCACTCCCACGGAGCCTGACCAGCCGTTCCACTGCGGCATGCTCAACTTCGCCTCCGCGCCGTTAACTCTCGACCGCGCCAGCGAGGTTGGGAAGATGACTCCGGTGTTGAGGAAGTTGTCGTTATCCTGCAAGTCGCTGGAATTCTTCTGATAGTAGGCGACGCTCAAGCCGAATGTGCCGGCAATTCGCTGCTCGAAGCCGACTTCGTAGACGTTCTCTCGTTGGGGACGCATCAGTATCACTCCCCCGTTTAGGGTGCGGCGCACGTCGGGCGGCGCCAGAGCGCCTGATTCGAGGGAGTTGGCCAACAGCAGATTCTCATTCGGCGGCGTCTGATAGTTGCGGTTGTAGGACGCCCTGAGCACCGTGCCGGTCTCGTCGATGCGGTAGGCCAAGCCCAGGCGTGGTTGGAGCTGATTGCCTTTCACCAGGAAGCGATACGCGTCATAGCGAGCGCCGATGTTGAACAAGAAACGTCCGACGTGCAGGCGGTCTTGGGCGAATACAGTGAACAGACTTCCTGAACCCTTATCGGAGAAGCGGAACCAGTCGCCGCCGCGGGTCAAGTCGAAGGGTTGGAGGTTGGGATTGAAGCTGTCCGATACAGGATGGTTGAAGTTCGGATCCGTGATGCCGAAGGAGAAGTTCTCGCTCACCGGGAACCGTTGATAGTCGACGCCAAGGCGCAAGCGGTGTTGGCCGTTGTCAACATTCCAGCGATTGAATGTGGAGAAGGTCGACAGGTGGCGCGCCAGCGAAGCGGTCACCGGCGTGTCGCCCGCGCTGGGCAAGAGCTGAGCAATCGTCGTGCGGTAAGACGTCGTCGTATCGAACGTGGTTGTTGGACTCAATAAGCGCACCCAGCCCACCGAGATGGCCGCATCGCGCAGCAAGCGCCGCTGCTGCTGTCCATTGGCGTGTTGCGAACGCAAGTTCGCCAACTGGAAGGACGAGCGGCCGCTCATGGCGCTGGCCCGCAAGAAGTCCTTGTCGCTGAGGTGATAGTCCAAGCGCGTGAAGGCGCGTTCGGAGTTGCCGCCGTTATGCAAGTTGTCGAGAGAGGGACTATCGAGAAACCGCTTGCTCTTCAAAGCCGAAGCAGACGTGAAATAGCCGAGGCGGCCCTTGGAGCCGCCGAGTTGCAACGCAGCGTTGGCAGCGTCGAAGCTGCCCGCGCCCACCTCGAAGAAACCGAAGGTCTGCCCGGCGCCGTCGAAGCCAGACCGCGTCGTGATGCTAGCGACGCCCGACACCTTGCTGCCGTACTCGGCAGGCACGTCGCCGGTGAAGAGCTCCAAGGACTGCACCAGGCTCGGGTCAATCGAGGTGGCGAACGATCCCGTGAACTGATCCGAGATGGGCATGCCGTCGATGACGTAGCTCATCTGGTTATGCGCGCCGCGCGGGTGGATGGCGCCATTGGCATTGGCCGCAAAGCCAGGCATCGTCAGCAGGATCGCCTCGATGCCGCGCGCACCCGGCGGAAGGGGCAACTTTTCTATTACGTTCAGGTGCAACTCCGCCCGCGAACCGGTGGCCTCGGTGTCGATGAGCGTGGCATGCTCCATGGCGGTGACTTCCAACGTCTCGCGCTGGGCGGAGATGCCCAACGTCACCAACCTCTCGACCGGGACGTTGGAGCGCAGGGAGAGCGCCTCGCGATGGTCGCTAAAGCCCGAAGCGGAAATATGCAGCTCATAACTTTGCAACGGGATATTCCTTAGCGAGAACATCCCTTCCCCATCGGTCTCCGCCGTCCGCTCAAAACCGGTCGCAAGGTTGGATAGCGTAATCACCGCGGCCGGGACGCCGCTGCCGGTTGGGTCCAATACCTGACCCACAAGCGTCGCCGTGGCCTGCGCACCAGCGCGAGGCGGCTGCATACCGCCCAGCAAAACTAGGCAAACAAAACTTGCCAGAGGCAATTTCATGAATTCATATTTAGCTATAACTAAATATGAATGTTAACGTCACTCCATTATGCGGTCAAGATCTATCTCTCGGGATCTAAGCGGTCGGAAACGCCTCGCGAACAAGCTGAGCAACGCGCTCGCCTAACTTCTTGTGTTCTTGCGGTTCGAAGTGGATGCCGTCGGCGTCGCTGGAGCGGATCAGCGTACCTGTATCGAAGAAACGGCACCCCCGCAGTTCGGCGTGCTGCTGGTAGTGTGGGGCGAGTTGCCGTGACTTTTCGGGAGCTCCCTCGAACATGTCAGCAAAGGCCGTCAACTTGGCGACCGGCGGCGGGCACATCAATAAGACTTGGGGCGCCGTGCCTCCTGGACCGGTCTTGCTCGCCAGAATCTTGTCGAGCAGTAGACCAATGCTGCGGCCGATGTCGAAGGCCGAGACGGAGAAGCGTTTCTTTAGATCGTTGGTCCCTAACATGAGGATGACGAGATCGATCGGATCGTGGCTCATCAAGCAAGGCAGCAGGTAAGTCTTGCCGCAGCGGCCTTCTTCGATGGGATCTTCCCAGACCGTAGTGCGCGCGTTGAGGCCTTCGATGATGACTTGGTAACCATCGCCGAGTTGCTGTTGCATCACCACCGGCCAGCGCGATTCGGGCGGGAGACGCTCCAAACCAAAGGGTGAACGGCCCCAGGTATTGGAGTCTCCGAAGCAAAGTACGGTCTTGGTCATCATCGCGACCATCCTAGCGGAGTTACATAGCGGGCTTCGAGCATGTTGGTCGCTTGCCGTCACGCCGCAACGGCAAGCGTTAGACTGAGCCGTGATGAAACCGGCTGCCTTGCTCTGCCTTATTGCTGCTTGTGCTGTCCCAGCATTGGCTCAGCGACCAGGCGAAATGCGCAACAACCTCGGCGCCATCGCGGTGGACCGCGTTGCGGTTGGGGCCGACGGTACCGGCCGGGAGGCTCTGTGCGAGCAAATTCGGCTGATGTCAACACGCCCCCGAGACATCCCCATACTGCCCGACGAGGTTGAGTTGCTGTGCGACGGCGGCGACGCCACGACCTTCGCTCTGCGCTTCCGGATCGCGCCCGCTTTGACGGAGAAGCTGATCTGCGACCTGGTCGAAAAGCCCAGCAGCATCGTCTTTTACCAGATGCGGCCCATCGCCTTGCGCCGCGGCTCAACGGTAATGCTGGCTCAAGAACTCTCGGAGAAACTGCAGCCCTTGGGCGTGACGACGGTCGGGCGCTTGCTCGGTTCCTTTGGCTTCGTGAATCTTGAGCTTCGGCGAGGCGATGCCAAGGAGCCGTTTCGCGAGATCGGCCTGCATGAGGTGCACCTGCTCTGCCACGGTTGAGTTCATCTAGTCACGACCTGAGCGCCGGCGCCCCGCGACAGTTAGACTAAGGCCATTGCGGCGACGCCAAGCCATTCCGCTGGTTCTGGGCGCGCCCTGGGCGCTTTCGGGGCAGTCTCGGGCGGAGGTCTCGTTGATCCCCGTCGACGGGGAGGGAGCCGCCTACTGGTCGCGCTGGCGCGGCCCTTCAGGCCAGGGGCAGGTCGCAGGCCCAAGCTATATAGACAAGTGGTCGACAACGCAAAACATCTTGTGGTCGGTCGATCTGCCCGGCGACGGAAACTCATCGCCAATCATCTGGGACGACCGTATCTTCTTAACTGCCGCTGACCGCACCGGCGCCCGTTCGATCCTGGCCCTGCGCCGCAGGGACGGCAAGCAGTTGTGGCAAACGGCGGCGCCTAACGCATCGCCCGAGCGCGTGCATCAAAAGAACGGACGAGCATCTTCCACCGTCGCTGTCGATGGCCAACGGGTTTACGCCTTCCTGGGGAATCAAGGAGTCGTGGCGACGACGCTTGACGGCAAGATCGATTGGCACAACGATACTGGCCCGACTGCTAACTATCACGGACCAGCCGGATCTCCTCTGCTCTACGAAGACTTCGTCATTGTCTACCAGGACCAAGGAGCGGGCTTCGGACGGGCGCTGTTCGGCCAGGGGCCGGAGTCTTACATCATCGCCATCGACCGGGCCGCGGGCCGGACAGCTTGGCGCAAGACGCGCGACGCCTCTGTCGGCTGGGGCACGCCGATCGCCATACGCGTCAACGGACAGGATCAGATCCTGGTCCACGGGCAGCACCGAGTCACAGCCTACAGCCCGTCGAACGGCGCGGAGATCTGGAGTTGCGACGGCCCGACGATGGAAGACATACCCACTCCCGTCGTGGGCCATGGTCTAGTCTATTGCTGCTCTGGACGCGCGGGCCCCACGCTGGCGATTCGCCCTGATGGAAAGGGCGACGTGACCAACACGCATATCGCCTGGCGCACGACACGCGGCTCGCCGTTCATCCCTTCTCCGCTGCTGCACGATGGAGTGCTCTATACGGTAAACGATATGTCGAGCATCGGCGCCGCCTTCGACGCGATTACGGGGCAGAACCTGTGGCAAAACCGCCTTGGACCGCCCATGCGTGAAGGCTTTTCCGCTTCGCCGGTGGTTGCAGACGGCAAGATCTACTTCACCAACGACATCGGCCAGACATTCGTGCTCAAGGCGGGGCGGGAATTTCAGTTGCTGCACGTCAACGAGCTTGGCGAACAGGTACTCGCTTCGCCCGCTCTGGTCGAAGGCAGGTGGTACTGGCGCACGGCAAGTAAACTGCTGGCGGTGGGCTGATCTTCTCGCTTCCCTCGGACGGGTCGTGCCAGCCTCGGAGCGGACCTGGATCCCGCACAAGCAAGCTATACTTTTCGAGTATATCGGCTGGTTTCATGTGGGCTCGTCTCGGACCGTTGATTCTTCTAGCTGGACTTGCCGTCTGGGCGCAGACGGCAGAATCGCCTGACATCGTTGGCCCGCCCATATCTCTCAAGCACGAGTTCGTCGGACCTCCAAGCCCCTTCGAGCCTTTGCCGATCGAGCCGGAACCTCAGTTCCCTCTACCCAACATTCCACTGCTGGACCAGGACCTGGAGCAGATTCTTCGAAGATCTCCCGACCTGGAATATCTAGTTCCGACGCCGGAAGCAGCGATGAAATCGATTCTCGGTTTCGCCTTCTTGCTCGGACTTGCCTACTTCGCCGGACATCCAAGCGTCGCTGAGCTAGAACGACAGCTCGGCATCGCTCATCTGGCGACTACAGGCTTGCCGTTTGTGCTTCTTGGTTTTATCGCCGCCCAACGCGACGTCGGCGTCTTGTCGCCGGGAGTTCTGATGGAAGTGGCGCCGCTGCTTACCCTCAGTCTCGGCTGGCTCGGCTTTTCGATCGGATATCGTTTTGACTGGCGACTGATGGAGAAGCTTCCAGCGGGCATCGGGAGCGTGGTTTGGCCCATGGCGATTCTCCCGTTTATCACCGTCAGCGGAGCTTCCGGCCTGCTGATGTATCTCTACGAAGGCGGCACGATGGATGAAACTCTCGTCCGCGACGCCATCTTGTTAGGTCTGGCGGGAGCGATGGCGGCGAAGAGTTCTCCGTACCTTTGGGAAGACCGCGGCTTGAGCAAGACAGACCTGGACCGGATGGGCTGGATTGTCCAACTCGGCCGAATCGTGAGCATCTTCGGACTGATGACGGTGGCGGCGTATTTTCGAGTGGACGATTCAGTCGTACTATGGCAATTACCTTCCTTGGCTTGGTTGTTCGTGTCCCTGGGCGTAGGCGCCGCGCTCGGGGTTATGACCCATGCTCTGCTGACGGCCAGCCACAGCGACGCTGAGTCGCTGGTACTCTTGCTTGGATCCGTCAGCTTCGCGGCCGGGATGGCACACTATCTTAGACTTTCCGCGATATCGGTCTGTTTCCTAGTCGGAGTCATTTTGGCCAACGCTCCGAGCCGGTGGAAGGAAACCGTGGAAGGCGTTACAGCGACGCTGGAACGCCCGGTTTACTTCCTGTTTCTATTGATCGCCGGGGCGATCTGGTTTCCTGAGGATTGGCGGGGCTGGGCTTTGATGTTCATCTTCGTCGCCTTCCGCCTCGTCGGAAATCGGCTCGGGGCAGCGGTCGTAAAGCGCCGAGGCGCATACGTAGACACGCCGGCCGAGAAGCAATGGCTAACTTACGCGCCGGCGGGCGCGATCTCCCTGGCGGTTGTCATTAGCGCGCAGAATCTCTATGGGGGTCCACGCATCTCGTGGATCGTTACTGCCGTAATCGCCGGTTCATTGCTCAACGAAATCCTGGTACAAATCATTTTGCGGCGCGGGCGTTCTTCCTTGGTGGGTTCTTGATGCGCCTGGTCCTGCTTATTGTCCTGTGCATCCTCATGGACGCCGCCCGGTCTTTCTCGGCAGACCGGCCGCTAAGCGATCAAACCAGCGGAGTGGCTTTGGCCGGAGGTTTCCTCCTGCTTGCCGCTTTTCTGACAGGGAGTCTCTTCCGCGACCTCCATTTGCCCCGGCTCACCGGATACCTCGTTGCCGGCATCGTCATCGGCCCTTACGCCCTCGGACTGGTCTCCAGCGAAATGGTGGTTCGCCTAGATCTATTCAGCGGCATCGCAGTCTCGTTGATCGCCCTAACCGCCGGCGCCGAAACGGACTTGAGGGAGATGCGGCCGCTCTTCCGCTCCATCGGCGCCATCACCCTAATCGCCGTCGTGGGGGCCATGGCCTTCATCTCCGGGGCCGTCTACATGCTCGCGGAGCGATTGTCGTTCTTGGCAACGCTGGAGCCCCTTGAGGCCGCTGCTGTGTCGGTTACGATCGGCGTCATGCTGGCCGCCCAGTCCCCGGCGGTCGCGGTGGCCCTGCGGGACGAGATGCAGGCGGAAGGCGACGTCACCCGAACGGTACTGGGCGTCGTGGTCGTCTCCGATGTGGTCGTTATCTTGTGCTTCGCGCTCGCATCGTCCGTCACGCGAGGTGTACTGGGCCTTGAAGTCTTGAGCACTCCGGATCAATCCAACCCGCTCCTATGGGAGATCGGCGGTTCCCTCGTCTTCGGAATTATGATCGGCGTCTTAATCTCCGCCTACTTGAAATTCATCGGCCTCGGAGCATCCTTGACGATTGTTCTGGTCGGCTTCGTGGTAGCCGAAGTGGGCCAGCGCGCCCACCTCGATCCGTTGTTGTTGGCTCTCGGCGCGGGGATCTTCGTCCGCAACTTCACAAGTCACAGCGAGCGGCTCTTGAAGGAGATTCGATCTGCCTCCATGCCTATCTATGTGATCTTCTTTGCGCTCGCGGGCGCCGGAGTGCATGTAGACGTTTTGCCCGCTCTGTTGGGGCCGATCTTCCTGCTCTTGACGGTGCGTGGAGCCGCACTCATGGCCGGCACGGCAATTGCGACCCGCGCCGCGTCCGCCCCTCCCGCGGTCCAACGCTATGCTGGCTTCGGTTTGTTGCCCCAGGCGGGCTTGGCGCTAGCGCTCGCGATGCTCTTGGCGCGAACGTTCCCTAATCTGGGACCAGAAGCCGCAGCGCTTGTATTTGGAGTCGTTGCCGTCAACGAAGTTTTCTCTCCCATCCTTTATCGTTACGCTATCGTTCGCAGCGGAGAAGCCGGCAAATACGTCCCGAGCTAAGCGGTCGGCCCGGCGCCTCCGTTTTCGCGTCCCCGACGCCGCAACCCGGACTAGGGCGCATCACGAGTTGTGATACCCTTTGCGGGTTATGGCTGACGAAAAAACCGCTCCCGAACGCCTGTTTGGGTTCAACACACGTTGCTTGCACGCCGGACAGACGCCCGACCCGGCTACCAAGGCCCGCGCCGTGCCCATTTATCAGACGACGTCGTTTACGTTTGAAGATTCAAACGACGCCGCGGAACTATTCGCCCTCCAAAAGTTCGGGAATATCTATACCCGGATCATGAACCCGACGACCGACGTCTTTGAACAGCGTGTCGCGTCGCTAGAAGGCGGAGTCGCCGGCCTGGCAACCAGTTCGGGCCAGGCCGCACAGCTCTTGACGATTTCCAGTCTCTGCCATTCCGGGGACGATTTCGTGACTTCGGCTACGCTCTACGGCGGCACGTACACACAGTTCGACACGACGTTTCGCCGCTTCGGGTATAACGCGATTTTCGTCGATCCCGACGATCCGGAGAACTTCCGCAAAGCGATTACGCCGAAGACAAAGTGTCTCTTCGCGGAGACTATCTCGAACCCTCGTATGAACGTAGTGGATATCGAGGCAATCGCCAAGATCGCGCATGAGGCCGGCGTGCCGTTGATCCTCGATAACACCTTCGCCTCGCCCTATCTATGCCGCCCCATCGAGCACGGCGCGGACATCGTCGTGCATGCAACGACCAAATTCATCGGCGGCCATGGCACGGCAATCGGCGGCATGATCGTGGACTCCGGCAAATTCGATTGGGTCGC
>CAZYOX010000018.1:0-21518 GCA_964649285.1 uncultured Bryobacterales bacterium
GTTGGAGGACGCGACGGCGAGGGCCGTCCCCGGGGCGGGTTCGTCCGCCGAGCCAACCGTCACTATTGTAGCGAGCCGCCGCCCTCAACTCTCGGGCAGCGCCTTCAAGATGTCGTTGTACATCACGAACGCGAACAGCAAGACGATGAAAACCAGCCCTGCTTGAAGAATGCGCTCTTTTACAACGAGACTCACGTCTCGTCTCATCACCGACTCGAACAACAGCATCAGAATGGATCCGCCGTCGAGAATCGGAATCGGCAATAGATTAAAAATGCCGAGATTTAGGCTAATACCGGCCATTAGACCGATCAACTCAGGCCAGCCCCGACGGGCCGCTTCGCCCGAGAGGCGGGCGATGCCGACGGGACCTTCGAGATTCTTGGGCGACATGCGTTGTTCGGCCAACCCGCCCAAGAAGCTGAAAATCAACGTCGCATTCTTGCCGTTGTCGTCAATCGATTGCCGCACGGCTTCGCCGAAGCCAAGCTGCGTCACGATGCGTTCGTTGTCGGGAATCAATTCGACGCCGATGCGCCAGGCCGGTTCGCGAGCCTCGGCGTCGTCATAAACGGGCGTCAGCGAAGTTTGGACCACTTTACCATCGCGGTTCAGCGTGAGTTCGATGTCGTTGCCGCCTAGCGTGCGGATCGTGTCGATGACTTGTTCCACGGCAACGATCTGCACACCGTTGATCGCGGTCAATAGATCGCCGGGTTGCACGTCGGCCTCGGCGGCGGGCATGCCTGGGGTCGTTTGCCCCAAACGAACCGGAGCGACTTCGGTCCAGCCGGCGCTGCCCAGCCCCTGCCTATCGGCGCCGATCGCCAAGGACATCGATCGCAAGCTGCCGTCACGTTCTACTTCAACGGGAACCGTGGAGTTCGTCGCCGAGATGACGGCGAGCGTTACGTCTTGCCAATTTTGCGTCCGCACGCCGTTGACCGACACAACCAGGTCGCCGGCTTGCACGCCGGCCCGTTTCGCCGCCGAGTCCAATTGGACATAACCGACAACCGCCGGCTCCGTCCAATACTTCAGGCGCTCGAAATGCGCCATGTACATTCCGGCGAGCAGGGCCACTGCCAGGAGCACATTGAAGAGCGGCCCCATAAACAAAATGACCAAGCGCTGCCAACGGGGTTTGGCCAAGAAGCCGTCGGGGTCCGGTTGCGCGTCTTCGGAACTGATGCTGTCGCCGACCAGCTCCACGCCGGCCATCTTGACGTATCCGCCAAGCGGCAATAGACACACCTTGTAGTCAGTCTCGCCGTAGCGGAATCCGAACAGGCGAGGTCCAAAGCCAATCGAAAACGATTCGACCCGCACGCCAAAGTAGCGCGCGGCTAGGTGATGACCCAGCTCGTGAATGAGCACGAGGACGCCCAGCACGAAGAGAAACGCTAGGCTGTTTTCGAGAAATCCCATATCGTGTCTCTGGTCCTAAAATTTCGCTCCAACGGAGATCTCTCCAGCCACCAGACGCGCGAGGCGACGAGCCGCCTGATCCGCGGCCAAGGTGTCGCTAATTGTATGGACGGCCGCGAGCGAAGAACGCTCCAAAGTTTTCTCCACGATGATCGGAATCGCCGAGAACGGGATTTCTTCGTTTAAAAATGCTTCCACGGCAATCTCGTCCGCCGCATTTAAGACGCACCCCGCTACCCCGCCGGTTTCAGCGGCCGAGTAAGCGAGCCTGAGCAGCGGAAACTTTTCCAAGTCCGGCGGCTCAAAGTCTAATTGTCTCACGCGGTCCCAGGATAGGCGCCGGTCCTCCAGCCCGACTTGGCGTTCGGGATAGGTCAGCGCATAGCGAATGGGCATCTTCATATCCGGCGGACACAGTTGGGCGATGACCGACCCGTCACGGTATTCGACCATGGCATGCACGACTGATTGCGGATGCACGACCACCTGAACTTGGTCTGGCGCGAAGTCGAACAGATGGCAGGCCTCGATCACCTCAAAGCCTTTATTCATCAATGTCGCCGAGTCGACGGTAATGCGCGCGCCCATCTTCCACGTCGGATGATTCAGGGCCTGGGCCGGCGTAACGGCATCGAATTCGGCTCGGGGGGTCGTGCGAAAAGGGCCTCCCGACGCAGTCAGGATCATGCGGTCGACTTCTCCGCGCAACCCGGCGCGCAGGCACTGGTGTACGCCGTTGTGTTCACTGTCGACCGGCAACAATTCCGAACCGGAGCGTTTAGCCTCGGCCATCACCAGATCTCCGGCAGCCACGAGGGTTTCCTTGTTGGCTAGCGCCACTCGCAAGCCGCGCGCGACGGCGGCATGAGTAGCTTCCAGGCCCGCCACGCCGACGGCTGCCGATACCAAGATCTCGCAGCCGCAGTCGATGGCCGCCGCCAGGTTACCTTCAGGGCCGTGGAGGATTCTTGGCGAATAGTCAGGGATCGTGCCGATCGCAGAGCGGAGTGTGGGCACAAGGCCTTCTTCAGCCACGGAAAGCGTCCCTGGCCGGAACTCCGCAGCCTGCTCGGCAAGCAGGTCCACGTTGCGGCCCGCCGTTAGAGCGACGATCTCGACGTCGCCCATCTCACGGGCGACTTGCAGCGTGTTGCATCCTATGGACCCGGTGGATCCGAGTACGGCAATCTTCATGTCGTAAAACGCTCGAAACCCCGTCGGAGACGAGTCAAGATTAACACAGCACTCCGCTTTGGGCGGAGACTAGCGGGCGGTTTGTCAGAGGGTTTAAAAGTGGGGGCGCCGGGAGGGTTAAGGGGTCTTTGGGGTTGAGGTTAGTCTCTGTGGTGGGGGTGCCCCCCCGGCTTGATCTGAGAATACCAAAGTCCATAGAATTGCGCAAGAACTTCTACGAAATTTTGAAGGATTCTATCAGGCCCGGTCTTCGCAAGACCCTGATCGAAGATCAACCCCTTACTAATCAACACGATACGAAATCACGAAGCAAGCCGCCAAATTATGGATATTTCGAGTCTGGACGGTGGACTTCTGAATATCCGCCCTTTCTAGCCCTTGACCTCAACGCCAGCGAACTCTTCGAATAGTTTGATGGCCGCAGCGAAATCCTCGTCTCCGTACCCTCTGGCGACGCCAGCGGTAAACATTTCATGCACGAGAGCGGTGCAAGGCAAAGGTACGCCCAGCTCGCGGCCGGAGTCCAGCATCAGGCTGATATCCTTCTTCATCCACTTCAACGGGAAGGCCGCCTCGAAGTCGCGTTTGAAGATCTGCGGCGCCTTGAAGCTGATTAGTCCGGCTTTTGCGGCGCTATTGTCGAGAACTTCGAACATCAAATTGGGGTCTACGCCGGCCTTCGTAGCCAAGACCATGCCTTCGATGAAACCCTGCAGCATGTTGGCGAGCACCAAGTTCTGAGACAGTTTGGTGTGCAGGCCCATGCCCTGGGGGCCGCAGTAGAAGAATTTAGCGCCCATCGGATCGTAGAAGGGCCGCACGCGGTCGAACACGTCTTTCGGACCGCCCACCATGAAGGTTAGCGTGCCGCCCTTGGCGCCGGGCGTGGAGCCCGTGCAAGGCGAATCAAGATAGTGAGCGCCCTTGGCCTCAAATGCGACCGCCAGTTGGCGGGCCATCGAAGGCGCGATGGTCGAGCAATCTGCAACGACGGCGCCCTTCTTAATGCCCTCAATCACGCCGTCCTTCCCGGTCAGGACGGCTTCCGACATTTCGGAGTTGCCCACGCAAAGGAACGTGCACTCGGCAAACTCGCCGACGGCCTTGGGAGTCTCGCAAAAGACCCCGCCTGCCTTCTCGGCGGCAAGCTTCTTCGCCTTCTCGGCGGAATTCGTCCAGAGCGCCACCTCGTGCCCTGCCTCGAGTAAGCGCGTCGCCATCGGGTATCCCATCAAGCCGAGTCCAAGGAATCCTAATTTCGCCAAGAATGCATCTCCTAAAACTACTGGGGGCTTTCCGATCCACGCGCGCGCTCCCCAACGCTCAGCGAAAATCAGATCGAACGAAGTGTCGACGATCGGCGGACCGCGACACGCCGAAGGGTCCAATTGTACGCGTTCAGAATGCTATGAGACAATAGCGCCCTCTGTGACGGGTTGCGCGATAGGGCGTTTCTTGGGCGTCCGCTGTCGTCACAAATTGGGCAAGTCATGAAAGAACGACTGCGGGAAATCTTCCTAGAAACGATTAACGAGTTACGTATCGATCAGGTGATGCGCTCCGCCATCAGCTGTGAGGGCGGCGTGCTGCAATTTGGCCAAGAATCGATTGACCTGAGCCCCTTCAAGAAGGTGGTCGTCGTCTCGATCGGCAAGGCGGCCGGCCGGATGGCCGAAGAGTTCGTCGCGATTGCCTCGCCCCAGATGGTTTCCGGGGTCGTCGTGAGTTCCGTGCCGACGACCAAGGCCCCGCCCTATTTCATCCGTTATATTGGCGGCCATCCTTACCCCAACAAAGACAGCTTTCACTCCGCCGCTGTCGTGCAGGAACTCGTACGCGATCTGGACCAAAACCATCTCGTGATCTACCTGCTTTCGGGAGGCGGATCAGCGGTTTGCGAGCGCCCGATTGACGATTCGATCAGCTTCGACGACGCGCACGAGTTTTTTCGGCTGCTGGTCACTTGCGGAGCGGACATCGTCGAAATCAACACGCTGAGAAAGCATTTCTCGTCGATTAAGGGCGGCCGTTTAGCGGCGTTGGCCTATCCGGCGCGGCAGGCTACGCTTTATATTTCCGATGTTCCCGAAGGTCAAGATTCGAGCGTGGCGTCCGGCCCGACCATGGCCGATCCCTCCACCATTGAGGACTGTTACCGAATCGCCAGGAAACGCGGCTTGATCGAGAGGCTGCCGGCGCCGATCCGGCGCATGTTCGACGAGAAGACGATCTCTGAAACGCCAAAGCCAGGCGACAAACGCTTCTCGACGAGTTCCTATCACTGCATCTTGAGCAACGGCGCCGCAGTGGCTGCCGTCCAGCGGCGAGCCAAAGAAGCCGGGTGGCAAGTTGAGGTAGATCTGAGCGTAGACGACATACCGGTTGCCGATGCCGTCGACAAGCTCTTGGCGCGGCTTGAAAAGATGCGCGCCAGCGATCCGACCCGGCCTGCGGCCATCATCACGGGCGGTGAACTGTCGAGCCCCGTTCTGGGGGATGGCCAGGGTGGCCGCAATCAAGCCTTCGTATTGGATTGCGTGCCCAAGATCGCCGGCCGCAACATTGCCGTGATTAGCGCCGGCACAGACGGCATTGACGGCAACTCGCCCGCCGCCGGCGCGGTCGCCGACGGTGAAACCCAGGCCCGCGCCCAACAGGCCAAGATGTCCGTCGAGGACTACTACCGCCGCTCGGATTCCTACAACTTCTTTCGAACTCTGGGGGACGCTTTAGAAACTGGCCCCACAGAGAACAACGTAAGAGACCTTCGTCTACTCACTGCTTGGTAACTTGATGGCCGACCCCTGGCGTATTTCTCTGCACGGCGGTCACTCGGGCGAGTTTTGTGAACACGCTGAAGGGACCCTACGTTCCGTCGTGGAGGCGGCAGTGGCCGCCGGCATGACCACCTTCGGCTTTAGCGAGCACGCTCCGCGTAGTCAGGATCGCTTCCTTTATCCCTCCGAGCGGCACAAGGGATTTACCGTCGAGCGTTTGCGGTTCGATTTTGACGCCTACGTCGCCGAAGCGAAGGCGTTGGCGCAAGAGTTCGCTGATAGGATCGAGATCTTGGTCGGGTTCGAGGCGGAGGTCGTACCTGACGCGAGCTACGCCGATGAAATGCTCGCCATCCGAGATAATTACGCCCTGGAATACATGGTGGGCTCGGTGCACTACGTCGGCGAGACGCAGATTGACGGCACGATGGAAGAGTTCCATGCCGCCGTCGCGAAGTTCGGCGGAATCGAATCGCTGGCAGTCCGCTACTACGACGCCGTCGCCGAAATGATTCCTCGCCTCAAACCCGAGGTCGTCGGACACCTCGACCTGATTCGCCGCAACGCCCCGGCTGGCGCCGATCTTCAGACCGCCGGCATTGCCGATGCCGCCGATAGAGCGCTGCAATCGGCGAAGGAGTTCGGAGCCATCTTGGACCTCAATACGGCGGGGTGGCGGAAAGGATTGGGAGACCCCTATCCGCGGCCGTGGCTCGTTGAGCGCGCGAACAATTTGGGAATAGGTTTTTGCTTTGGCGACGACAGCCACGGCCCGACGCAAGTCGGCGACGGCATTGATCGAGCCAGGGGCTATCTATTGGAGTTGAATATAGGAAGCATCCGGTCTTTGAGCCGGAGACGAGGCGAGATCGTCGCTACAACCGTGCCGCTGAGCTAGATCCTCTTGCCTTTCAGCAATCCCCAGCCCATCGTAAACAGGCCGGAGATCATGAGTCCCACCATCCAGTTACGCGGGATC
The DNA here is from genome assembly GCA_964649285.1 of uncultured Bryobacterales bacterium. Taxonomy (GTDB): domain Bacteria; phylum Acidobacteriota; class Terriglobia; order Bryobacterales; family UBA6623; genus CAMPKL01. The sequence goes on from CAZYOX010000018.1 coordinate 6,379, forward strand.
ATGGTGTCGTAGTAGAAGAAGCAAAAGACCCAGCTGAGGGTGAGAATGACGCCTAGGAAAAACATTTGGCACGCCCCTATACCGAGGACAATCTGAGTCTATGCCGCCCCGCCCGGGCGGGTAACTCATGAATTTGACTCAATGAACACTTAGAAGCGCTCTAACACCGCGGCAGTATTGCCTACCCAGCGACCTCGGGCTTTCGTCCCAGGCAGCCGGAACTCTTGTACCACTTAGCGGTTTTCCTAGCGCGCGCCAGCGCCAATTAGCCGTCTCACGGCTTCTCGAGCGAGGCGGATGCAGTCCGGAATGCCTATGCCTTCATAGGCGTTACCGATCAGACGAAGTCCGGGGATCGCCGTCTCGCGGGCGCGGATCCGGGCCACGATCTCCGCATGCCCAACCGGATACTGCGCCATGGCGCGGTCCCAAGCGGCGGTTCGCCATTCGACCGGATCCGCAGTGTAGTGCATGATCTGCTTGAGCTCGGCATCGACTTCAACAGCGAGTTCTTCCGGCGCGCGGTCAAGACGCTCCTTGGCCTTGGCTCCGCTCAGGAACGCGCGCAGCAAAGGGCGGTCCTCAGGCGCTCGACCGTCGAACTTGGTTCCAACCCATGTGCATGCCGCCAGGAGGCGGCCTTCGGCCCGAGGCACGAGAAAGCCAAAGCCGTTAAGCGGATGTTGGAAGGCAGGTCGCTCGTACACTAGGCCGACCGTTATCGACGACCCATAGGGGATTGCGCCAAGGGGCTCCGCGATCTCTGCGTCGATGGGTGCCAGCAGGCGCGCCGACTCATACGCGGGCAACGCCAAGATGACGGCATCGGACTGAAGCGACGCGCCGTCTTCTAGTTGCACGGTCCAGCGGTCATTGGTTCGCGTGAGCCCGAGCGCCCTGCCCTGCACCCGCGTTGCTCTGCTCGCAATTCGAGCAGCAAGAGCGTCCGTTAGTGTTTGCATGCCGCCGCGCAGGCTGAGGAACAACGACGGGCGCGAACCCTCCGCGGGGCGCGTCTTCTTCATGGCGGCCATGAGCCCACGAGAGACGCTGCCGTAGCGGGATTCGAGTTCGACGAATCTAGGCAGCACCGCGTTCACGCTGAGGGCTTCAGGCTGCGCGCCGTATACGCCGGCAAGCATCGGCTGCGCAAGATATTCGTTCACCTCGCTGCCATAGTGGTCCCTCACGAACTCGGCGACAGAGCGGTCTGGCTGGGCGCCGCCCGGCCTGCGAAGAAGTTCAGCCGCCATGCGCGCCTTGGCTCCGACGTTCAGCAGCGGCGATCTCAGCACCGGCATAATCCGGGTCGGAGCCATAAACTGCAATCCGTCGGGAATTTGGATCAGCCGCCCTTTGCGCAGAATGAAGGTGCGTCGACGCACATCGTTCGACGCAATGACCTGATCGCCAAGCCCTAGTTCTTCGATTAGCTCGCGAGCCCACGGCTTTTGGGCCAAGAAGCTATCGGGCCCCGCCTCGATGAGACAGCCTCCGACATGCTCTGTCCGAATTACGCCGCCCAGCGCAGGATTGGGATCAATGATCGTGCAAGCCAGGCCGGCCTTAACCAGTTCGTAGGCCGCGGTGAGACCGGAGATGCCGCCGCCGATGACCGCAACCGACGGCCCTTCCCGCCCTGGCTGGGAACTTGCGCTCATTCAACAAGCCGAAACTCGCGGACCGCGCGAACCGCCGCCTTGACATGCTCAACCGGCGTCTCGGGGATGATGCCGTGTCCCAAGTTGAAAATGTGCCCCGCTCGTCCGCCGGCGCGTTGCAGGATGTCGCGGACGCGGCTCTGGATTTCAGCGGGCGGACCGAGCAAAGCAATAGGGTCGAGATTGCCCTGGACGGCGGCTTCATAGTCGATGGCTTTCCAGCCTTCATCGAGTTGGACGCGCCAATCCAGCCCCAGTACATCCGCGCCCGCTTGATGCAAGAGGGGAAGGTACGAACTGGCGCCGGTGCCGAAGTAAATTACAGGGACGCCTATCGTCTGCACCTGGCGGACCAACAAACGCGTGTGCGGCAGCACATACTTCTCGTAGTCGCCCGGAGAGAGAGCGCCGACCCAACTATCGAAAATCTGGATGACGTCGGCCCCGCCGGCGGCCTGACTCGCGGCAAAAGGCGTGATCACCTGGACGATCTTTTCCATCAGCGCCTCCCATGCGCCCTTGTCGGAGTACATTAGCCGCTTGGTTATTGCGTAGTTCCGGGAGCCGCCCCCCTCAATCATGTAGCTCGCCAGGGTAAAGGGAGCGCCGACGAATCCAATTAGCGCCTTCTCCGCGGGCAATGCGGCCCGCGTTAGCGAGAGAGCCTCGCCGACGTAGTTCAGTTCCGAGGCGCGATGCAACTCCAGCCGATTGATATCTTGCGTCGTCCGCACGGGATTGTGGATCTTCGGTCCGTCGCCGGCAACGAACTCCAGGTTGAGACCCATGGGCTCCAGGGGGAGCAGCAAGTCCGCGAAGATGATGGCTGCATCCACGTCGAGCGCTTCGATGGGCTGCAACGTAACTTCCGAGGCCAGGCGGGGCGTCTTGCAGATTTCGAGAATCGGATGGTCTTTGCGGATCGCCCGATATTCGGGCATGTACCGTCCGGCCTGGCGCATGAACCAGACCGGGGTACGATCCACGGAAATCCGGCGGCAAACCTGAGTAAACAGCGGCAACAGTGGGTATTGAAAGCTACGCGGAACGGCCAACAGATCTAGCGCCGCCAGGGAAGCAGTCTCTCCAGCATACTCGGCGGCTTGGTCTCTTCGACAACAGGTTGCGGCTCTTCCAATTCCAGCACCGGCCGATCCGTGGGCGTTTCTTCGACCAGAACGACGCGGGCGCCGTTAAGTTCATAGCTGCGCTTGAAAAACCCATTGTCTCGTTCCACGATCACGTCGAACCGCGCGTTCGCGCCGGCGCTGCTTGGTTGCACGCTAACAGGCAAATAGCCACGTAATCCCGATTCCAACTTAATGGTGTGGTAGGCCCCGGCGCGAGTGTTCCAGCGGAAGACGCGAATCCGGTCAAAGTCCACGTCAGAGTTTCGACCAGGCGACTGCGTCCACAGCCAGGTGGTTTTGCTCTCGCCAAGACTTCCATCCTCGACTTGGTCTAGGGCGAAGTACGCCACGATGGGTCTACCTTCGGCATACTGCGCGACTTCGACGGGGATCCCGGAATAAACTCGAGGCTCCAGCACCCAACCGGCGTGGCCCGTCGCCAGTCGTACGAGCAACCATCCTTCTTGGCGATCTTCGTAGCTGGTCAGCCGGCGTGCAAGCAGTTCCGCGGCTTCATCCTCTTGGAGTTGATAGATGGTCTCGGAATCGCGCTCGGGGCCCAGGTGCACATTCAGAATATCCAGCGCATGCACCACGCCCTGCGAAGCCAAACCGGCGTACCGTTCCTTGAGCCGGTCCATGCGCTCCTTTGTTTCGCCCGTCACCAGCGCGTAGGCGCCCGTCCAGCCTTCCACGTTCTCCGCCGAGCGAACGCGCACGGATCCTCTCCGGCGTTCCAATATCGTGAGCTGGTCGCCCATGTGGACCGTTGTGACAATCTCGGAGGCTGGGGCTAACTCGGCTCGAATGGCCAACTCCTCCCGGGCCACGTGCGCAATCTGCCCCTCTTCGGTTTGGACTGGCAGAGCTTCGTTCGAGCAAGCGTATGAGCCGAGAACCGCGATCGTCGCCGCAACACGTAGCAGCAAGCGCGAGATAAGCCGTTGTAGCCCCGCGTCGTTCCCTGCCGGCCTCCCCTGAGCCGCAGACGGGCGAAAGCGCCAAGAACCCCGATCCAACATGAAGATCGATCTTTGATCTCGTGGTCAGCTTACTAGAAAACGATCATCGGGTGATAAACGGAAGGCAATTTGAGCTCGCCAATTGCAAGCAGCCGTCCGTCGGGACCAATCGCTTTGACCCTTCGCGCAGGAGGAATCAAAGGGAAAGAAGCAATCTCAAAATCTTGCCCGTTGGCAATGCGGAGGGCGGCGTTGCGGTCCACCCTTTGAGCCGGCATCTCAGGAAGCAGAGCCTCGGACGGCACGATCGCTTCACCCAAGCGCCCCTCTCGACTTAGCGACTCCAACTCCGTCTTGGTGCGAGCGTCCGTTAAGCGGAACTCGCCAACAGCCGTTCTGCGAAGTTCGTCGACGTGTGCGCCGCATCCGAGCCGAAGCCCAACCTCATGGGCGAGCGTCCTGATGTAAGTGCCGGCAGAGCATCGTACGTGAATCTGGAACTGATCGCCCTCCGTCCGCAACAGATCCAGCTCATAGATCTCCACCTCAACGGGCGGGAGATCCACCGGCTTCTGTTGTCTGGCGAGCTTGTAAGCAGGCACGCCGCCGATCTTCTTTGCCGACACAGCGGGCGGCGTCTGCGCGATCGTGCCGCGAAACTCGCTCAGTACTTCTTCAACCCGCTCGGGATCGAGTTTCACCTGCCGTCGCTCGCCAACAGTTTCGCCTGCCCGGTCGTAACTATCGGTTGCGAAGCCGCAGCGAATCCAAGCCTCGTAAGCCCGGTCGTGTCCCAAGAAAAACTGAGAGAGGCGCGTCGCTTTGCCGACGACTAATGGCAACACGCCCGTGGCGATCGGATCCAGTGTCCCGAGGTGGCCTACCCGCCTCGTCCCAGCGATCCGCCGCATCGCCCCCACGGCATCATGAGACGAAATACCGCCCGCTTTATCCAGAACAAAAACGCCATCCATTGCCTCCATTTTAGGCGGCCGCTGCGGTTAGACGCGGATAGTCACGCTCAAGTCGGATCCGGGAAAATCCGTTCCGACTCCCGTGATGTTCAACCTCAGCTGAGCGGACTCCTGCAGGATCGGCAAGGCCTCGCCATTGATTACGCCGCTCACCGTCTGGCCTTCAGGAATGGTCAACACGGCAACGGTTTCGGAGTCTTGAACGATCTCGATAACCACATCGGCTCCAACCGGCGCTTGCTTCAAGCGGGCGAAACAGTCATGAATCGCGAGGTTCTCCTGAACGGTCATGTTGGCTGTTGCGTCAGTAAGAATCGCTAGACGCCCCTCGTAATGCAGGGTGAACTGACCGCCGTGCAGCGTTCTTAGCCCTTTGTCGAGCAACTCCGAATAATTCGCTACGGCGGCGGGACTGTCGCCCAGCGAATTGGTAACGATCCCCTCGACACAGGCGATACGCAAGCCAGGCATCCACACTGTATGTGACCAGTCCGCCGCTACAGGCGTGCCGAAGATGCCTCGCGGGAAAGCGACTGTCTCTGTGCGGCGCGCAAGGCGGTAGACTTCCGCTCCTCCCGCGTGGGCTACGGCGAAACTGTCACCTGCCCCACGAACGACGACATAAGCCGTCCCGCCGGACAGCACTTCTTCCACCAACATGATTTCTCTGTCAATCTGAACCAGGTCTCCCGGCAGTGCGGAGCCAACTACATTCAGCGTCAGACTCGTAGCCGTTTCGTCAACCGCACCCTCAAGCAGAACTTGGCTGGGGCCGTTCAGCTCGTCTCGGTAATGAACCGTGAAGCGACCTACGGTGATGGTCTGCGTATCTTCCAAGGCCGCAAACCCCAAACCGCCGATCACCACATTGCCGTTGCCAGACGCGTTGACGGCGAACACCGGCAGCGGCGGCGGATTCCGATCCGCCACGCCCAGCTCTCCGCCGCCGATTCTCCAGCGGGTGACGATCGCCAAACCTTCGAGCGACTCGACATTCTGCGCATTTGCCGAACGGCCTGTGACCTGAATAACCCGCCCGCCTAAGTTGGGGATCGGGAACCTGGCTGGGCTGCTCTTCGCTCGTCCTCCGAAATGCCAAGTATTCTCGGAGACGACGAATACCGAACTGAGATCGGGTTCTAGGGTCCACGACGGAACTACCGTCAAGACCGTCTCAGAGTTGTTGACGACGGTTCGTTCCTGTCCGGCGCCCTTTCCCCGAATGATCCGCACGGTGTGACCGATCAATGCGTCTGCCATTAGCGCCAGCGCTACGCTGCCGATCGTTTCAGAGCTGTACTCCGACGCGAACTGTTCCTCGGTATCTTCCATCCGCCAGTAGAAATTAGCGTGGTCGTAGCGTGGATCCGGCGCGCCGGAGACGTCTTCGGCAAGGCCCGTATCCGTGAACGACATCGCCAGCGGCTGGTGCAGAGCTATGCGTCGTAGCCTGGTTGGCAAATCGCCGCGGTAGGCATTAAACGAAACTGTTTCCGCCGAGAAGCTCAGTCCGCTCAATTCGACCGCGTTCGTCGATCCGCCGACGGCCGTTATCGCTCGGACGATGAACGAAGGATTGCTCTCTGCGCCCTGAGCATCGACGGCCGTCACGGCGTAATAGAAGATCTCCCCGCCCGCTAGAGTTCCGCCGCTGGTAGACACCGTCGGCTGCAGGTCCACGATTGGCACGCTGGCCGTAAACGAGCGTCCTGCTTCCGGCGCAGTAAACCCAACCTCGATCTCGGTGAGGATCGCTCCGTCCGAACCGCTGGTGACGAATTCCGTAATGCCAAAAATCGGATTGCCGAACTCGTCGTACTCATCGCCGTACAGATAGCCAGGCGTACCCGTACTCGCCTTCGATTGCGGTCGCGTCGCAGGGATCAGCGTGAGCTGCCCGTTCGTGTCGTTGTACCAAGCGTCATCATGAATCTGCGCTGTGATGCGGACGGTCCTGTAGTTGCGCCCCGGCTGGATCTTCAATATGCGGAAGGGCTGACTGAAGAAACCCTCCTTGACATAAGTGACCGCAATCAAATCGCCGACATGCTGGCCCATGGCCTTCACGCTTGTCTCAAACTCGATGAAGCGATTCCCCCGGATCGAGCGATCGAGGAAAAACTTCATGATCCGAGCGGCTTGATCGTAAGTCGGTAAGCCGTCGGCAACCAGCCGCCCAGTTATCTCTTGGCCCGTCCGCGAAATATCGGCGGCGTCGACGATTTCAAGACTGTCTTGCTGATACTCGTTGAACTCGTCGGCAAATTCCAATGCGAACCGGTTCGGCGAATCGGCGATAGGCCGGGAAAACAAGCGAATCGAAGGAGAGTCGTCAGGCCGCCGCAAAATGGCGGAAGGCGTCGCTGGGTCTGAGCCATCCGTGTAGACGTAGGCCGCCCAACCTCCGTTCAGCGTCGTCGCCGCATTCGAACCCTCGGGCTTCTCCGGCTGTTGCAGCAATACGGAGTTCTCGACATACGCCGCTAGGCGCCCGTCCTGACGATAGGTGAGCTGCAAGCGGGCTCCATTGCGGATACCCCGAATCACATCCGCGGCCGTGCGCCGGGAACGAATCAGCAAATTGCAGCGGAAACGCTCCGTCGAGATCGTGTTGCCCTGATTGTCCGTAGCTGCAATGGTTTCATCGCAGAACGCAGCCGCGCCGGCGAAGCTGAGGATGTCGATCTCCTCAAGCTTCCAACCGCTCCGGCGCAATACGTCCAACAGCACCCACACAGGGTTGTTGCTGTATGAGAAACCAAGCGAACCGCCTGTCTCGTTGAAACGCTCCAGCCTCAGTCCGCGGACCAACACCTTGACGCGCGGCAGGCTACGGCCATCGTTAATCTGATTCGGCGCCACGACCGACAAACAGGCCATGCTTCCGTAGGGATCGCCTAGAGGAGAGCCGTCCGGAGCGGTGAAGTTCAAGTTAAACCCGCCCGCACGCCCGCCGTCAGCGAACAGATTCCACCATCCGCTCGGCGTCATATCGCGGCCCGAGACCCCGACCGGGATCTCGACGTCGTTCACCAATACCTTAACGATTGAGTCGATCTGCCCCAAGCCGACAAGCACTTCCATGCGCGTCAAATTGCCGTCATTCCTCGCGAACACGACGGGCGCATCGACCCAAACGGTGCCGTATTGCAGAGGCACAAAGTCGTTGTAGCGAGCCTCGTTCTCGACAATGTCCGCCGAACGAGAATTCTTTTCGCCGTGGCCTCGAACTAAGATCGAAGCCGGCACGAACTCAATACCGCCGAAGCGTCTGGTCACGTTGCTGGCGCTGTCCGTCGAGAACATGCCGCGCGCTTCGCAATCTGCCCGCGTGAAAGCGCAAGACGTGTAGGGCTGGCCCCCGTTCAAGTTCCCGACGCCGCCCGGCTCGCCCGCCGAATAGCCGCATGCATGGAATCGCGAATAGCTGCCTTCAGCGCCCCCGCTGACAGCTTCCTGGCGCTGCTCGGCGTTCTCCGGAAAGCTCCACGGGCATCGCCGCTGGATCCGCACCGTCGGCAACAAGACGCGCTGCATGCTCATGCGGTTAATCGCCGAGAGCCGCACCGTCGACTCGCCGATCTCATCCGGAGGATTCAGGATGCCCTGAAAGACCGTCGCCTCCGGAGTGGCCGCGCTATCCGCCTCAAGATCGTAAAAAACAAAGCGGGCCTTGAGCTTCGCGCCGCGAAACCCAACGGACGTCTCAACTTGAGAGAACTTCGAATCCGCATTCCCCAGCGTGACCGCAATGCGCGGAATCGCATCCACGCCGTTCTCGCTGGCCGCCTGAACTTCGAAGAAGTTGTGCCCTGTCACACGTGCTTCGTAAGCCTGTCCGTCTACGGTGACGTCGTGAGTCGACCAGCGCTCGACGTCGCCGTTCGCAAGCTCCGCCTCAAACAGCAGTAGCGGCGTAAGGGCGTCGGATTGTTCTTTTAGATTGGCGATGGAGTCCATTGAATTCGAACAGTCCCTGCGTTCTGGTTGGGGGCAGTGAGACTTTGCTCTAGCGAATCTTGGTCGAAGTAAGCATTGGCAAACACGCCAGCCTGCTCTCTCGTCCGCTTGTAGCTCGACCGCCCTGGTTGTGGTTCGACCTGCAAGCCGTAGGCGACGATCGTCGCGCCGCCGAAACCTGAGATTTCGAGGATGATCTGTTCCGCCGCCGAGGACTGCCGCCAAGGCAGCTCATAGAGTCGCCATTCTCCGTCGCTATCGATGGACAATTGCTTAGTTTTCCCCGCGCCGTCCGACAGCCCGAACGTGCTGCCGCCCACGCTGCACTTCAGCCATGCCGAAGCCGTATACGCGCGCGACGCAGGAGCGGCAATCGTCTGCGAAACAGTCCAACTCCCGCCCGCGCTCAGACTGCTTGCGGCCGTGCCGCCGGTCGGGTCCGCTTGGCCGGCATTAACCGCTACGCCTGCGCTCTTGACCCAAACGTCCTCGTCCACGCTCTCCGACCACGTCAGCAAGTTCGCGCCAGGCTCTACAAAAGTGAACGGCAACCGCCGCCCGCCGACCTCTTCAAACAAGTCGCGAATCGCCTGCCACTCGTCATCCTCAAGGTCAGTCAGCGGCAGTTCCCAACGACGCGTCTCAAAGGAAATGTCGCCGAAGTCAACCTCATCGCCGGCGGCGAAGCGATTGCGAACAACGCGATAGCCAATCATTCGCCGCCAAGGGAACTGTGCGGCGGCGCCGCTGCTGAGTTCGGGGAAAATCCTCATTGTGATTCCCTCACCGTGAGGACAGTCTGTCCGTCGAGCTCGTCCGACGAAGTCAGCGTCAGCTCGTCTTCGTCAAACCTGCAGTTCGCAACGACGCCGCCCGTGGCCGGGTCTTCGAAGTCGAATCTGCCGAGCGAACCGCGCATCGCCGTAAAGAACTCAACTACCGCGGCTAGTTCCGACTCATCCAGCAGATTCAACCGCAACCGCCAGCGCCTGAGTGAATCTCTACTGTCGACGTAAGCCTGCCGACCCATATCCAGAAACCGCACCGTCTCGACCGGCCGCGCCAGCTCCTGCGCCGTCGGATATTGCGTCAGCGCGCCCGTCTTTAGTCTTGGAAAACTTTCCGGCATTCAGCTCGCATCCCCTGCCCGGTCTGCAGTCGTCCTCTAGAAGGGGCCGTAGCTGTTCCAGATTTCGGGACTGATCAGCGGATGCCTCTGCTCCGGCTCAATCCCTTCCTGCAACAGTTGAACTTGGTAGTTCGGCACGACAAGGTGCGTATACATGACCGTGGTGTGCGCGCTCATTTCGAACGTCGGCAATTGCGACCCCACAAAGCGCGCCATCCATCCCCAAACCTTGCTCTCGTAATACACTGGGGCGCCCATGCCCCATGCCCTCAGAGCTTCCGCCGCAAGCTGCAGCTGCCGCTCGTCGGCCCACGGCGGCGTGCCGGCCTGGATGAAGTTCCTCTTGTTCTGTTCCCATACGACCACGTCATGTTGGAACGCCTGTCTTGTCGGATAGTCGTTCCACTTCGGTCGCGGCCCAAAGGCCCGTTCAAACCCTTCAGGCAGCACTTCAGGGGCCGCTGGCTTGCGGTCGAGCAGAAGCCATGGCTCCGGTCCGCTGAACGGATTCACTAGCCACCATTCCCCGCCATACTCCGGCGGCGCCTGTCTATAGGGCCCGACAGGATGTCTCCAGGCCTCGGGAACCTCTCTTGGTCGAACTGTCATATCTCTCCTAAATCTCGTCGACGACGTCATTCAGCGGATGCATGTGCAACATGGCGCTGCGCACAGCGCGAGCAATGTCATCCGACCGGTCCATAAAACTCTGCGAGTCCATCGCGCTCACGTTCACAACTACCTGCGGCACGCTCCGCACCTCGCCGCCGGCGCCTCGCACCGCCTGCGGAAATCCCTGCAAAGGTCTTTCCGCATTCGTAACGCTTAGGCTCCGCGGCGTCGGCAATTCATATCTCTCAAAGCTCGGCGCCGTTTCCTCGTTGCCGCGGTCGAACAGCTTCGCAATCGACAGCGCCAGCGGGGCCAGCCCAAAGCCGCTCTTCAGCAACGAACCGATTCCGCCGCCGGCAATCTGACCCGCGACCCCGTTCGAAAGTCCCGGCAGACCGCGTCCCAACGTCGCGAATCCTTCCTGGATTGCCTTCGCGCTCTCACTGAAGCCCGATCCCAAGCTCCTCAACTCGCTCGTCGTCGATGTCAGCGCGTTCTCCAAGTCCCGCGATGCGTTCGACGAAATCGTCGATGCGCTGCCGCCCAGTTCCGCCGAAGTCGGACGCCCAATCCCCGTCCTCCGCAACTCTTCCGTGAGCTCGCTCAGTGATCGAGCCGCATCCTGTAGTTCATTCGCCACGTGCGCCTTCCTTGATCAACGTCATCTCGCGGTCCAATACCAACAGCGCATCCGCGGAGCGTGCCGGCAATTCCAACAGAGGTGCTCTTGTATCCAACCGCCTCTGAGCCCAATGCATCTCAACCAACGCCCTGCTTTCGCCCGTAATCGAGCTAACCGGGCACGTCTCGCTTGTCACGCGCGGTTCACCGGATCGCCCCAATCGACTCACCCAAACGGGGTCGCCGTCAGCCGTCTTCGCTAGCCCCAGCCAACCGCAGCGCCGACGGCGCTCCAGACCTAGGCCGCGGCATTTGTCGCACTTCCACTCGGTCTGGCCGCTATGGGCAAAGTGGAAGGCGACTCGGAGTTTTTTCTTTCTTGCTCCGACAACCCGACCGCGCTGCGCACCGCCCGCAGCGCCTCCTGCACCAGTAACTCCGGGCCGCTCTCGATCAGCGTTACTGGCGTTGCGGCCTGGCCATCGATTGCCAAGCCCTCAACTTCTTGGAGGCCCCACTCCAGGAACTCGCGGTCAATAGCGCCGCCCAGCCGCGTGGCCTCCGCCGTCGATTCCACCGTGGGCTCACCCGCCTGCAAGAACTCCAAGCGCGCCAGTGAGTCGCCGACGCGTTTCATCAACTCGAGCCTGCGCCCAAACGACATGCAACGAACCCGATATCGCACGCCCTCGACTTCCGTCGATGCCTTCCAAACAGAGCTTTCGTAATCCATTGGCTCCTCTATCCGAAAGCCACGGCGATTTCGTCATCCATCGTTCCTTGCGCGCGTGAATTCTCAAACCGCCAGCGTAGAATTCGGTCCGTATCGTCAAACCTTGGCAACTCCGGGACTACCGCGGGCATGTGCACGCCCAACAGTTGCCCGGTCGTCTCGCCCAGTTGGAACATCACCTGGATCGGCGTCTCCGCCTGTGCCGAAGCCAACAAACTTCGCGTCGCGGCGCTATCGGTCTCGAACAGTTCGATGTCCGCCGTCGCATTTCTTACGCCTGGCGCAATGCACTGGGGCGTCGACGTTCCGAACTCCCGGTTCCGCAAGTCGATATCGTTCTGCACGCGTATCGTCGCACTCGTCACTGTGAAGTACCTCGAAACCGAATCGCCAAGCCAAGCCTGCCCCAAGTTGCCCGGAATCGGCGGCGGATACTCTCCCGCCAAACTCGGCTCCTCCGGGAACGTCGCAAGGCCGCCGTCTCCCGATGCAAACGACACGCTGTCCACAATGTCCTGCGCCTCTCCTGAGAACTGCAGTTCGTGGTAATCCGCGTTCACCCGGATTTCAAGTCGGTCCACCGTGCCGCCCGTCAAGATCCGCTGCACCGCCGCCGCGGGGTCCCAATAGTCGAAGATCGAAATGCTCGGCAACTCATAAGCCGGGAAGTAAGTGATAGCCGGCGAAAGACTCGCGCCTGACGACGGAGCGGTTGAGAACGGCGCATTCACAGTCACCTGCGTCGAGCTGTTCACCGTGGCGACGAAGCGCAGCTCGCCATTCCACACGAAGGCTTGCCCTTTCACCAACCCGTGCGATAAGCCGAAGTTGATCTGCTTCGTGGACGAGCCCGACCCCGCCGTACGACCAGTGAATATCGCCGGAGCAGCTCCCAGCCCCGCCTCCACCAAGGCTCCCACCGCGGGCGGCGTATTCGGCGACGCGTTCTCGACGAGATAGGTCTCAACCGAAAATTCCGTCCTCCGGCGGCTGCCCGGAGCGAGTCCCGTGAAGGTTCTGCCCCCCGTCTTGTCACGGCGCCGGCGCACTTCGCGGCGTTGCGCCATACGCAAGGCCACCGCCGATAGTCGATTTGATGCGTCGACAATCGGCGCCGCGCCGTAGGTAGACTCCAGCCCCACGTAGAAACGATTCTGGCTGGAAAGCACACAACCCGACATTCGCTCTTCTCCTCTCTCTGCGAGCCCACGCTAGGCATGAGCCAACAACTCAATCTCGATTCGGGCCGACTGAATGAAGCTCCTGCCGCCGACTCGCGCTCCCTCGAATTTCGTCTCGAAGCGCCCGTCGAACGCGGCGTTCTCCGTCCACTTGCCGCGATGCGGCGCCAACGAATCCACCACCGCTTCCGCCAAGCGGGCCGCCTGCCCGTCTAGCAGCTCTAGCGTCTCCTCGCTCGCTCTCACTTCAGCCGTCAAGAAGACCCGTCCCGAAAACTGCGCGAACTTGGCCTCAAGGCGATTCTCAATGCGGCTGCAATAGAGATAGAGCTGCGGGTACGGTAAGTCCGTGTTCGCATCGCTCGCGTCCGCTGCGAAATGCCGCACCAAGATGGTTTTCTCGTCGAACTCCCTTGGCGCGACCTGATCGCGCGTCGAGATTTCGTAGAGCGTGTCGTTCAACCCGCCAGGCTGCAGCAACAGCGCCTTCATCTTTTCGATCGCCGCCAACGTCAGGTTCGCCACGCGCCTTATCCCCTCTGCAAGAACTTCGGAGCCGTCCGGTACATTTCGGCCGGCTGTCCATTGCCCAATTCCGGACCATCCCCTACACCGCCCGCCGGCATCACCCATTCAGCATCTGCGGCCAGCGCCTCATCCGTCTGTCTGAGCGCCTCGCCCGGCGCTTGGCCGATGTAGACATGCCACCCTGCCGCCGCGGCCGGAGCAGGACCCATCGTCAGCTTCAAAGCCTGATTGGCGACGGTTTGTACCGCGCATTCCTTACTGCCGGCGCCTTCCGCTCCGTCGTGTCCCACCCACGTCGTCCTCACGTAGAGCGACATTGCCGGCAACGTCGACGCTGCGAATGCAATCACCGGTTGCTCTGCCCGCGGCACTGGAGACATCGCTAGCCCCACGCCTGTTTGGAACAACAAGTCCGCGGCCCACTTCGCCAGCTCTTTGTACTCACGCCACTTCGGCAGGTACTTGTCGCCCACTTTGCGCGCCTGCGCATCCCGATAAAACAGCGCCAGCGTTTGGAACGTGTGCCACAGCTTCAACGGCGGCGTCACGACCACCTGGTTCAAGTCAAAGCGCGGGGCGCTGGCTTCGCCGCCCGTGGACTGCCAGCCGACGCCCTTGGCCAAGAAGACATTGCCCGGCCTGCGCGACGTCGCTTCCAACTGTGCGCCGACTTCCGTCTGCGCGAGCTGCAGCTTCATTCCCAACTCGACCTTAAGGGCGCTCGCAACGTCCAGCAAGTCCGCCTCATACCCCAGCAGGTCCGGCAGCTCTGAGACGAGTCCGTCCGTAAACAGCGCCATGCTCTACTCCTTACGCGGCCGGCCGCCGCGCGTTAGCGAACGCAACTCGTCGCCCGTGATCACGTTGAACTGAATCTGCGACGACCGTCGCCGCTCTTGTTCCGCCTTGCGCGCCGCATCGCGTGATCGCCGGTAATCTTCGGCCTCTTCCGCCGAAGCAATCTCCGCCAGTCCGTCCACCGCCATGCGCGCCGCAGTCGATCGGATCGTCTCGCTGAGTACGCCGCCCTTACCGCCGCTCTCCGTCGGCAAGCTCTTGACGATCACGTACTCGTCCAAAGTCGATTCCAAGTCCCGAATCTTCCGGTAATAAGCCCTGAGGTCCATTCCTCTCCTTTCTCAGAAAAAGCGAAGAGGGGCCCGGTTTCCCCAAGGCCCCTCTTCGCGCTGCGTGAGCGACAACCCGTCTACGATTCGATCTGAACGCCGAATTCCGGCCGGATCACCGCCGAACCGTACAGCACGTCCACAGTGAACTGTTGCGCCAACGTATCCGGCTGGTAGCTCATGACCACCCGCATGCCGAAGTTGCCCAACTCGGCATACTCGGCGATTGCCCCCGTTCCCTGCAGCGGCTGCGGCAAACGACGCACCACCAAGCCGATCGCGTCTCGAGCGAATGCCAAATTGTGCGTCGTTACCGGGTCAGTACCAGTCTTCGGTACAAACTGTGAACGGAAGACCGTGAAGTCCTTGAGCCGTCCGACTGCGCCGTGGATCAATGCATTGACGCCGGCCTCTCCGGCGGACTGATACTCGCTGAAACGCGGTTCCTGACGCAGCGCCGAATAGGCGTCTGCATCCACAACCAGATGTTTGGGCTGGCTCGCCGGAACCTTCGCTTGGAAC
>CAZYOX010000019.1:0-21238 GCA_964649285.1 uncultured Bryobacterales bacterium
ACTCCACCGTGATCCGCGGCAGATCGCGGCGAATGCTCAAACTCCGAAAAATTCCGCATTCGACTAGCGCGGCGTAGAAGACGGTGACGGCGGACGCCTCGACTAGCGTGGTGAAGCCCGCCCATATGCCCGCCAGGACGACCACCGGCAGCAACAAGTCCCACTTCGCTTCCCACAGCGATTCACGCGCCTCGCCCCAATCGAACGGCGTCGTCTTAGCCCCAGCGGCGTACCCGCTGCGCGCGGCCCAACTTGCCACGACAACGACGAGCAGACAGCCAGGCAACAGCCCGGCCAAGAATAGCTTCTCTAGCGGCTGGTTGGCGTAGAAGGCGTAGAGGATCACCGGCAAGCTCGGCGGGAACAGCAGGCCGATCGAGCCCGAGACCGTCACCAAGCCCATCGACGTTCGTTCCGGATAGCTCGCCGACATCAGCAGCGGCAGCAGCAAGCCGCCCATCGACAGAATCGTCACGCCAGAGGCGCCGGTCAGCGGCGTAAAGAACGCCAGAACCAAGGTGGCGACAATAGCCAGGCCGCCCGGCATCCAGCCCACCAACGCCTGAAATAGTCTCATCAGCCGCTGGCTGGCGCCGCCCTCGGCCAGGATGTAGCCGCCCAAGGTGAACAGTGGAATCGCCGGCAACATCGGGGATGCCGCCAGCCGGTAGGTTTCCGTCGGCACTGAGGCGATCGGCGATGCGTCGTACCAAAACAGCAGCAACGCAGCTCCGCCCAAGGCCCCGAAAATCGGCATCCCGAGTGCTGTTGCCGCGGCCAGAAACAGCAGACCGGGAGTCCGTATGTTGAACGTCTCCAGGTAGGGCCACCAGGCGAATGCAGCGGGAATCCCCAGGCCCAGCGCTGCTAGCGCCCGGCCGCTCCAATGTCTTGAGGCGTTCCAAATCAACCAGCCGCCGACCGCCGCAAAGCCCAGCGGCAGCGATAGCAAGAACACCCAACCTGGTATTCCCCAACCAACTATCGCGCCGAACTCGCGTTCCGTCCGGACTAGGTCCCAACTGGCAGCCGTCAAGCCCGCGCAAATACCCGTCGCCGCAGCCGCGGCGAAGATTTTCAGCCCCGGTTCCCATGCCTTGGGCAGGATCTTCGCCGTCGAAAGCGCCAGCAACCTTTCGTCGCGGGAAGCCAGCGCCGCACCGACGAAGGTGATGACCAGCGTCAGGTGCTGAACAATTGGAATGGAGCCGGAAATGCCGCCGCTGAGCGCGATCCTAGCGAAGATTTCGATTAGCGGCAGCAGCGCCATCATCGCCAAGACGGCGACAGCAATCCAACCCTCAACGCCCGGCCGGCGAGCCGTCGCGCCGGGATCGGCGGCCTCCGTCACGCGGCGGCGATCTCCAGCAAGCAGCCGCGCCGCCCAACGTTCATCGCTTCCGTCTTGCCGATCCTCTCCGACATGCCTGCCGCTTCGTGGATGTGACCACAGAAAAAATGATCCGGCCGGTAAGCGTCCAGGAAGTCCCTCACAGCGATGCTGCCGAAGTGGTTGCCCGGTCCGGCCTGGTCCAGCGCCGTGCCTTTCGGCGGCGCGTGACAAATCAAGATCAGCGGTTGCAAACCGGCGAACGGCTTGAGCCGCTCCCGCAGTTCGTCTTCCGAATACTCGCCCGGCGTATCGAAGGGAGTCGGATTCGAGTACCCTAACCCGGCAAAATTCCAGCCGTCTCGAACGAACGTCTTGCCATGGAAATCGTTGAAGCCGAACTTGCGGCAGAACGAACTGATATCGTGAGCCGTCTCATGGTTGCCCGGCAGTACCCAAAGTTTTTCGCCCAACGGCTTGAGCACCTCGCCGCAAGCGTCGAGACCTTGCGACCAGTTCACTAGGTCCCCGGCGCTGATATAGATGTCCGCTTCAACTGCCGTTGCCTTTTCTAGAGCTCGCAAGTCACTGTGAATATCGGAGAAGACTTGAACCCGCATAGAGTCTCTTTAGTGTAATAACTCATATCCGCTGCTGTTAGGATGACGTTTCGTGGCCGAGTCCCCGATCAAGAAGCATGAAGTCAAATTCTTGCTTGCCTGCATGGCATTGCTGGCGCTGGCCGCGGGCTGGCTTCTGTCGACTCGACCAGGGCATCGGATCGAGACCGACTTTCTGACTCGCGAACAACAACGGCAGCTCGACGCTTGGCTTTTTGAGCAGGCACGATCCAATCCGGTCGCCGAAGAGCGCGCCCGTGCCTGTCTGGCGCTAGGGCGCATAGGGGGCGACAATGCCGCCGCCAGACTCATCGAAGCGCTCCGGGACCCCGCCCCCAGCGTTCGCGCTTACGCCGCTTTCGGCCTGGGCCTGATCGGCGACCGCGACTGGATGGCAGGCCGAGAGGCAAGAGCTGACGCCGCTCAGGCGCTGGGTCGAGTCCTGCAGGACGAGGACCGGCGAGTGGTGACCTATGCCGTCGAGGCGCTCGGCAAAATGCGCTGGAGCCGCCTCGGACGCGCGATCGCCAACACTCCCGCGCCGCTCGCAGTTACCTTGACGGCGCTCGTGCGTATGGACGACTCGCGTTTCGTCGATTGGATGACCAGCGCCACGCGTTCCGATGACCAGGACATCCGCTGGGCGGCGGCCGTGGCGCTCGAAGAATTGCAAGCGCCGGTCACCGGCGAAATGACCCGCGCCTATCTACGCCTAACCAAGGACCGCAACGACTTCGTTCGTGCGGCCGTCGCCCGCGGCCTGGGCCGCCTTGAACCGCAGGAAGACGTGTTCAACGTCTTGCGTATCTTGTCCAAAGATCGTGACCCCAAGGTTCGTTTCGAAGCCGTTCGCTCGCTCGGCGAATTGGCGGACGGCGAACATACCGCGGCGCTCGAAGAAGCCGTCGCTGACGAAAATCCGCTCATTCGCGCCGAGGCCGAACGAGCCGTCCGTTCCCTGGTTGAAGAAGTGGCCGACTCGCTGCCGCCGCGCGACCCCTCGCCCTCTGTTGCGCCGCTCGCGGAGCCGCCGTTGCGCTTCGAGTTCAACGAACTGCCCGCGATCTCGCGGACCATAGGTCGCCGCCTAGTCATGGAAACCTCCCTAGGCGAATTCGAGATCACCCTCGACTACGAGAACGCCCCGCTGGCTGCCGAGCGCTTCTATCGCCTCGCCGTATCGGGCGCCTACGACGGCGCCGTCTTCGGACAAGTCCGTCCCAACGGCTACGCGCAAGCGGCCCCAGCTAAGCCGATGGGCCCGCTGCTTCCTCAATTCAATACGCAGCCGTTCCTGCGCGGCAGCATGGGCATGGTCCGCTCCGGCCCTGACGCGGACTCGGCGGAGTTCTTCATCGCCACAACGCCATTGCTGTTCGCCGACACCCGCTACACCAACTTCGGTAGGCTCGTTTCCGGCGACAACATCCTCGATCGCATCACGCCCGGTTTGCGCATCACCGCCATTCGCGAACCTTAGACATTCTTCCCTTCTCTCGCATCAAGCGTCCATAATGCAGGCAAAGGACCCCTATGCCCCAACAACAGATTGCCGTCATCGTTGGCAGCCTTCGCCGCGATTCCTTTAACCTCAAACTCGCCAACGCCCTTGCTAAGCTTGCGCCTCCGGAGTTTTCCTTCAAGAACCTAGAGATCGGCGACTTGCCGCTCTATAACCAGGACAAGGAGGAAAGTCCCACCGACTCCGTAAAGCGCCTCAAGTCCGAGATCGCCGCCTCGGCAGGCGTTCTATTCGTTACGCCGGAGTACAACCGGTCGATTCCCGGCGTCCTCAAGAACGCCATCGACCACGCCTCGCGCCCTTATGGCCAAAGCGCCTGGGCGGGAAAACCAGCGGGTGTAGTCGGCATCTCCATCGGGACCATCGGCACCGCCGTGGCGCAACAGCACCTGCGCAACGTCCTTGCCTACCTTGATGCTCCCACGATGGGTCAGCCGGAAGTCTTTCTCCAGGCCAAGGACGGCCTCTTCGACGACGACGGCGGCATCGGTCCCGCCAGCAAGAAGTTCCTCCAGGGCTGGATGGACAAATACGTGGCCTGGGTGAAGAGCCACGCAGCCTGAGGCGGCCGCGGACTGTGTACAATCTTGACGCAGCCTGGTCCGAGGCTAGATTTCGATATGTCGGATGGCGAGCGCCAGCAAACACCCCAGCTACGGCCGTTGCAACGCCGGACCGTCCTTCAAGCCGCCTTGGGCGCTTGTCTGATTTGTTCTCATCAGGCAGCGGCCCAAACCCCTGCGACGCAGGAAGAGCCGCCGCATGACGGCGACAGTCTCGTCTTCGCCACCGGACCTCGGGCCGGCAAAGCGATTGCGCCGCAAGATGTGCCGCTCGGCGGTCCGCAGGTCTTCGCTTATCCCATGGATCCCGCGAGCGGCGTTCCGCGCAAGGCTTCGCGTCTCAACCAAGTCCTGTTGGTGCGACTCGATCCGGCAGATCTAACGCCTCAGACGCGTGAGCGGGCCGCCGACGGCATCGTGGCCTATTCCGCCGTTTGCTCGCACACCGGATGTGACGTGAACGGCTGGCTGCAGCGGACGCGCACGCTGCACTGTGAATGTCACGATTCGGAGTTCAATCCGGCGGATGCCGCAAACGTGGAATTCGGTCCAGCGCCGCGGCGGCTAGCGGCATTGCCGCTGCGCATCACCGATGGCTCGCTACAGGTTGGGGGCAGCTTCATCGGCCGCGTCGGAGCCTCTCAGTAATAGTTGCGGAATTTGGCCATGAGTAAGCGATTTCTGATTTGCGCGTTCGTCCTGGCGGGATTCGCGAGGCTTTCGCCTGCTCAACCCGCCGCGCCCTATTCCCCTGTGACGGACGCTCGTCTGGTCAATCCCGAGCCGGAAAACTGGCTGATGTACCGCAGGACCTACAACGGCTGGGGTTACAGCCCGCTCGATCAGATCACCTCCGAGAACGTCAAGCGGCTTACCGTGGCTTGGACGCTGTCGACAGGGGCGCTAGAGGGCCATCAGTCCCCGCCGATCGTCAACGACGGGCGAATGTTTGTGACGACGCCCCAAAACCAAGTGTTGGCTCTCGACGCCGTCACCGGCGACTTGTTGTGGCGCTACAGATATGAGTTGCCCGCCGACCTGCAGCAACTCCATCCGACGAACCGTGGCGTTGCCCTTTACGGCGACAAACTTTACTTCGGCACGGTCGACGCCCATGTCGTCGCCCTGGACGCAGCTTCAGGCGAAGTGGTTTGGGATCGTGCGGTCGGCGACTACAAGGTTGGCTACTACATCACCCTGGCTCCGCTTGCAGTGAAAGGCAAAGTGATGGTCGGGGCATCAGGCGGCGAGCTCGGAATCCGCGGCTTTGTGGCCGCGCTCGACGCCGAGACAGGCGAGGAAGCCTGGAAGACTTACACCATTCCTGGGCCGGGAGAGCCAGGCAACGAAACCTGGCCAGCCGAGGCTTGGCGCACAGGCGGAGCCTCGGTCTGGTTGACCGGGAACTATGACCCCAACCTCAATCTCACCTATTGGGGTATCGGTAACGGCGGGCCTTGGATAGGCGATGCTCGCCCCGGCGACAACCTCTATACCAATTCGGTTATTGCCCTCGACGCCGATACAGGCCAATTGAAGGGCTATCACCAATACCATCCCAATGGCTCGTGGGACTGGGACGAGGTCGATCCTCCGATGCTGATTGATCTGCAGCACGACGGGAACGTTGTCCCCGCCCTCGTACATGCGGGACGTAACGGGTACATCTGGTTTCTCGAACGGCGCGCGGATCGGATCGGCTTCCTCGACGCAACGCAGTTCGTCTACCAGAACGCTTTTACCGCAATCGATCCCACGACCGGCCGGCCGACTTACGATCCGGCGCACAAGCCTGCCACAGGCCAACGCCTCTCCTACTGCCCCTCGCTGTCAGGGGGCAAGAACTGGCCTCCCGCAGCCTATAACCCAGGGACGAAGCTCCTCTACATCCCCGCCAATGAGAACCTCTGCACGATCATGGAAGGGTCTGAAGCCGCGTATGAGCCGGGACGCCGGTTTACGGGAGCGCAGTACGAGTGGGAGATTCGCGACGGCGATCACATCGGAGAGTTACAGGCCTGGAACCTCGAAACGCGGAAAAAGGTCTGGAGCCGCGAATTCGAGTCCCAGAATTGGGGTCCCGTGCTGACCACAGGCGGCGGACTAGTTTTCATGGGCGGCACCAACGACCGCTTCTTCCGCGCTTTCGACGCATCGTCTGGCGAGCATCTCTGGCAAGTCCGCACGAACTCGGGCGTCACCGGAGTGCCCACGTCGTTCTCGGTCGACGGTAAGCAGTACATTGCCGTGCAGTCGGGCTGGGGCGTGGACGCTCAACGCATGCAAGGCGGCATCGATCGCTTTCGCCGCCAACGGACAGACGTCCCCCAAGGCGGCGTCATCTGGGTTTTCGCCCTTCCCGAGTAACCGCTAGCCCTCCAAAGAGCGGCATCACGACAAGCGATTGGCGGACCGCGAGAGCAACGCGAGTCGGGCCCGCCAGTGCCATCGTTGCAGAGGCGACCGGATCTGCTCAACAAGCCGCTCGAACTCCAATCGCAAAGCCCGGCGGTTCGGGACGTCCAGGTCACATTCCGCTTCGCCGTAGCTCAACAGCCACGAAAGCAACCCTATTGCGTCTCTTCCGTACGGCTCGGGATACGCCTGCTGCAAGTCGCTGCGCGATTCGTAGATCGCCAAAGCCACCGGCGGCAGTACGGCGCGCGCGGCGCTTTGGGGCTTCTCTTTGAGCGGCGTCGTCAACTCCGGCGGCAAACCATAGCGAGCCGCTCCCTCGGAAACGAACCAAGCCACGTAGGCTTCGCGGTGGGCGCCGAAGACGTCGGGCATGGAGGCCTGAATCTGCGGCTCCAATTGATAAACGCGATAGGCCAGCCGCGTCAGGAAACCGCTCCCTCCAGGCGCCTCCACCGGCCGATTCCAGAACGCAAAGACTTTCTCGCGGCCGGCGGGCGAGAACGGATCGTCCGTCGCCTGCCGCAACCCCGGTTCCAGTTCCAATACCTTGCGGACCACTGCTGGAAGCGAACCGCCGTCACGGAAAACCTCATATCCGGGCTGCCGACGCTTGCTCTCGGAATAACCGCCGCGCAACAGCAATGCGGCGTAATCGGCGAGCAATTCCATGACCGGCCCCGCCGCTCCGTCTCGGCTGCCGGTCGCGTGTTTCGAAAGAGAGTCCGGGCGTTCGGGGTCAAAGCCGCTGAAGTGGAAGAAATACAGCGGATACTCCGCAGCCCGATACCTGCCGTTCTCCAGCGAGATCGGTCTCTCCGGCAAATTCCACCAGGCGACGTTGAGTCCAGGCTCTCGCAAGATGCGTACACCGTCAAATAGGCCCGGGACTAAGTCGACCCACTTCTGATCGACGAATAGTCCCGCGGCAAGATCGACCAGACAGTGCTCGCTCAGTCGTCGACTCCACCACGACAGGAAGGACTGGCCCGCAGGGTCACGGCGAACAGCGATGAAGCCCAGGTTGTATGCCCCCGTTCGCAATAGCTGGCGTTCCACCGCCAGCCCATCCGTGTCGACTGCGCACAGGAGATGAGGAGTGAGTACGATGCTGGCCTCTTCCAGAACCGCCGTCACCGGGTCGAGCGGCGCGAACAACTTGATGTCCGCATCGAGGTAGATCACGCTTTCAACGCCCAACAGTTCTAGCGCCTTGCGCATCGCGAAAGGCTTCACGGCGGTGGTCAATTCCAGCGTGTTGTAGCGGAAGTGGAACCAGGCCGCATCGGGAAGATCGAGTTCCGTCGAAGGGATCATCCGAAACGGTTCCCGTGACAGATCGAAACAGCCGTTGACTTCGTCCGCCAGCACCACCAGCCGCGGCGAACCGGGATGATGTTCTGCGACGGACGCCATCAGAACCCGCGCTTGCGGTAGGTAATTGCGGGCAATGATGGTCAGGAAGCCGACCGTCGACTGGCTCGTCGTGCGCACGGAGTTCGTCTTACCGTAGCGCAATCTCCACTTCGCTTTTTTGCGCACGGCGTAAGGCCTGGATTGGCTTAGGATATTCTCATGGCCAAACCGGTAGAACTTTGGGTCGGAACCCGCAAGGGCGCTTTCGTTTTTCGTTCCGCGGATCGCCGCAAGTGGAAGACGGAGGGCCCGTTCTTTCCCGGCAGCGAGATCAATTGCGTCGTTCAAGACCCGCGCGACCCCAAGCGCGTTTATGCAGCCGTCAACAGCGCCTGGTTTGGCCCCCACCTGCACATCAGCACCAACGGCGGCAAGACCTGGAAACTCTCCGAGAAAGGCCTGGAGCTAAAGAGCGTCGAAGGCGAGTCGCTCAAGCGTCTCTGGAAGATCCAACCCGGCCACGCCGACGAACCCAAGGTGGTTTATCTGGGCGCCGACCCCGGGGCGCTGTTCCGCAGCGAGGACTACGGCAAGACTTGGAGCGAGGTCACCAGCCTCAACCAACATGAAACGCGTCCGCGCTGGAATCCCGGCGCCGGCGGCATGTGCCTCCATTCCATCGAGTCGCTCGGCGGCGGACGTTTAATCGTCGCGATCTCGGCCGCGGGAGCCTTCCGTTCCATCGACGGCGGCGCCAGCTGGGAGCCCTACAACCAGGGCGTCCGGGCGGACTTTCAGCCGGACAAGTATCCCGAGGTTGGTCAATGCGTCCATAAGTTGCGCTCTCACCCGGCCAATCCAAATCTGCTCTTCCAGCAAAACCACTGCGGCATCTACCGCGGCACGTTCGACGGTGAGAAATGGAGGGACATTTCCAAGGGCCTGCCGAGCCGCTTCGGCTTCGCTGCGGCAATTGCCGCCACAGAGCCCGAAACCTTCTTCACGGTGCCGATCCAAGGCCCAGAATACCGCTGCAATCCCGGCGGCGCGTTGGCGGTGGGGCGAACTCGTGACGGCGGCAAAACCTGGGAACTGATGCGCCAGGGGCTGCCCCAACAAGACACGCACCTGCTGATCCTTCGCGAGGCCATGGACGCCGACTCCTACAAACCGGTAGGCGTCTACTTCGGGACGGGCGGCGGACAGGTCTACTATTCGCGCAACGGCGGCGATAATTGGCAGGCGCTCGCCGAGCATTTGCCGCCGGTCTACTCGGTGTCCGTATCCAGAGCCGCTTAGGCATGTGCCGGCGGCACACGCCCTGACCAGGCCGTGGCGATCTTCGGTTCCGTTCTCTTGCCAAACGGGAGGGGTGGCCGGAGAAGACCTATTGTTTCAAAGCCACGATGAACTGATTGCAGCATTCCCTAATGCTTACGAGTTCTCCCCCTACCGGACCCCAGTAGCCGTGAAACGTGGACCGGCGCCTATGAGCTCACGCCGATGACGAACTCAGACCCGTCGTTTACAACCGATGGCCAGTCGACCGTTATCGCCTATCCATCCGAGAAAGCAGCCTTCGTTTCGCGTGCCGGCGCCACTGAAAACTAGCTGAAGAACTCTCTCACCTTGTCGAAGACGCTCTTCTCGCTTGGGGAGTGATCGGCCGGCAGCAGGTCCAGCAACGCCTCAAAGTGCTCGCGCTGCTCTTTCGTCAGCTTCGCTGGCGTCGTCACCTTGACGTGGACGATGAGGTTGCCCCGACGTGCGCCGTTGACTCCCGGTACGCCTTTTCCCTTGAGTTGGAATTTCTCGCCGCTCTGCGTGCCGGCTTTCACATGCAGCTTCTCGTCGCCTTCCATGGTCGGCACCGTGATTTCGGCGCCCAGCGCGGCCTGCGCCACGTTGATCGGCACTTCGCAATGCAGATCATAGTCTTCGCGATGGAAGATCGCATGTTCCTTGACGCGCAGCAACACGTACAAGTCGCCGGGCGTCGTGCCGGGCCCGCCGGACTCGCCCTCATTCGTCAGACGCAGACGCGTGCCGTCGTCGACACCTGCCGGAATGTTGATCTTTAGCGTGCGCTGCCGACGGACGCTTCCCGCACCGCGGCACGTGCTGCAGTATTCGTCGATGATCCGGCCCGAACCCCGGCAAGTCGAGCAAGGCTGGCTGACGGCGAAGAACCCCCGCTGCATGTGGACTTGTCCGCGGCCGTGGCACGTGCTGCAAACGCGGGGCTGCGTGCCTGCCTTGGCGCCCGAACCGTTGCAAGAGTCGCAAGTCTCCGAGCGAGGGAACTTAATTTCTGTTTTCGTGCCGAAAACGGCATCCTCAAACTCGACTTCAATTTCGTATTGCAGATCCGAGCCGCGCCGGGGACGGCGCCTGCTGCTCCCGCCCCCAAACAGGTCGCCAAAGATATCGCCGAAAACGTCGCCGAAGTCGGCAAAGTCCTGCGCGCCGTTGAAGCCCTGCCCGGCGCCGCCGACGCCGGCGTGACCATACTGGTCGTAGCGCCTCCGCTTCTCCTCGTCGCTGAGCACCGAGTAAGCCTCGGAGGCCTCCTTAAAACGGTCCTCGGCCTCCCGATCGCCCGGATTGCGGTCCGGATGATACTTCATCGCCAGCTTGCGATAGGCGCTCTTAACCGTTTCCGGTGAGGCTCCGCGGTCGACCCCTAGAGTCTCGTAGTAATCTCGCTTTTCCACAGTTCGTGAATCGATACCTAAACGCTACTCTTTAACGGCGACTTTCACCATCGCAGGCCGCAGCAATCGTTCCTTGAATCGGTATCCTTTGCGGTAGACCTCTAGAATCCGCTGATCGTCTTCATCGGTCTCGGCGGCAGCTCGATCAACCGCCATGTGATGATGCGGGTCGAACTCGCCTTCGGCCGCCACCGGCTCCAATCCCGCCCGTCGAAAGACGTCCAAGATACGGTCGCGAATCAGCTGCAAGCCCTTCAGATACTCGGGGTCGACCGCCTCCGCCTCGGCCCCCAACGCGCGGTCAAAGTCGTCGACGACGGGCAGCAATGCCTCGATGATGCCCATCGCGGCATACTCACGCGTCTCCTCCTGTTCCCGCTGCAAACGCTTACGAGCATTCTCGAACTCGGCCTGGCTGCGGCGCAAACGGTCCAGCATCTCGGCCTTTTCCGCGACCGCCTGGTCTCGCTCGGCCAAGGCCCGTTCCAACTCAGAAGACGCCGCTCCCTCTTCGGCTACTACGTTCGAGTCCTCGGATTGTTCCTGAAATTCTTCTTCGTCTTTTGCCATATTCCGTCGGTGCAAAATGAGGGATAAGGAGAGACAACTCTCCTCACACCTATATTAGCAAAGGCATTTTGAAGGAACCGAACGGTCAACGCCGCGCCGGCTGCGGTCCGTCCGCCGCAGACGAGATGTACTTCCGCCAGGGCCGCGGCGGCCGGTTCGCTTCATTCGGCACGACGGTGAACAAGATCAATAACAGTCCGCTCACGAAAAGGTTCTGCAGCTCGAACGCCGCGGGCCTCCCTGCCGCGGCATAGGAAAACGCGAGCAGCCACAATCCAACCAGAGCGGTCCCGATTCGCGCATGCCTCGCCGGTTCCCAAAATGAGAGAACGCTGGTCGCTATAACGAGGGTTCCGCAAAGGAAGCTGTTGACCGTCGGTGACGAAGCGGAATCAGCCCCCCTAAACAACAGGGGCGAGCCGCAGAGCCAAAGGCCAATCGCCAACTCAGTAATTCGCGGCCACATGATGATGAACTCCGGCGTCCTGCTTCGCATATTGCGTCACCATGCGAGCCGCCCGATCCGAACCCTTGCCCCAGAAAATCTCCCAGAACAAAGCTCTGTCGCCGGCCCGCCACGCATGCAGCAGGTACTTCAAGCACGCCCAAATCTCGTCGTAGGCAAGATAGACCAGGGCGGCGGAAATGAACGCAGTGAAAATGCACAGAAAGCACCAATAACCGACCACAGCGCCCTGCATAAAGACCAACACTACGCTGACCACGCCGAGGGGGATCACGTCTAGGCCGAACAGCAAGGTCATCCAAGGCCGCAGCTGCCAACGCCTCGTCGATCCCGCTAACCCATAGACGGCATCGCCGAGATAGGCAAAGGCGCCAAGAATCGCGTCGGGTATCAAAGTCCACCGCTCCATCGCCAGAGACGTCGGCGAGCGGAGCACCTTCGCCGATTGCTCCCCGAACACCGGGTCCCACACGGAATCAATCAAGCCCCATTGATACAGGCCCATATATGTTGCGGCGGCGAAGCCCACCATTGCCAAGGCGCATATAGGGGCGCGCTGCGACCATCCGGAGGTGTTGTAATGAAAAGGCGGCGAAGTGACGTCTTCGTTCCCGATATCGACCGTTTGCGCGCCCGCTGCGTCAGACATCCGCCGGCTCCGGCTCAGGCAAACCATTTTCTTCATACCATCGGCTGGTATTTTCCACGAGCCGCCGCGCAATCACAGGCAGCGTCTCACGAAGCGAATGGCGGGGGGTCCAAGAGAGTAGAGACCGCGCCTTGGAAATATCGATCCGAAAGTCCTTATCCGCCAAATCGATCATCCACGGCTGGATGAAATCCTGGTTCCCCGGCAATTCTTGTTTCAGTTTCGCGCCGAACTTAGCGATGCGCTTGGGAATCCGGATCGCCGGCCACTCCTTGCCGTGGACAAGTTCGCCGATCTGGTCCTGCAGTTCCCCATAACTCATTACGTCGGTTTCGCCGATGAGGAACTTCTCCACGCCCCGCAACTCCCCGCGCCTTTCGATTACTTTCCTAATGCACGACACCACGTCATCGAGATGGACCATCGACTGTCCGTGATCCGCATCTCCAGGGAAGAAGTAGCTCTCAAATTCCTTCTCGTGAATTCTCTTCATCTGCTGGGCGATGGGCACGGCGCGGCCCCATTCGTCGTACACCCCAGCGATTCGCAATATGACGGACGGAATGCTCCCACGTTCCTTTTCTATGAGCTTTTCGGTCCGGAGTTTAGATTTCGGATATTGCCAGTCCGCTTGCAGCGGCGAGGATTCAGTGATCGGCCGCCCATCTTGGGACGGCCTCATCACCAATAGCGTGCTTGAGAAAACGAACTGCTCGACGTCGAAGCTCTGAAGTTCCCGCAGCACTCGCGCCGTCCCATCCACGGTTAGCTCTTCATACAGCGGGCTGTCTTCGCCGGCGAAATCGTAGTATGCAGCGAGGTGGATAAAGCTGGCGATACGGTCACCGTGTCGTTGCCGAAGTTGGCGAAACGCCTCCCTAACCGACTCGGATTTCGTCAGATCGCAAAATATCAGATCGTGAATGTCATCGAGGTTCGAAGCCGTATCGTTGTCGAGACCCACAACATCATAGTCGCTGTGGATCGCTCGGATAACAGCGCTGCCTATTAAGCCATCGCTGCCCGTGACAACGATCACCGGCCGATTGCCTGCCCCGGTCACGCTAGGAAGAGCGGCGACCAGTCAGAAGTGTTACTGCCGGGCGCAACGGCCCGCGATACCGGCGCTTAATCCGCTGTTTTTTCGTGCTTGCGAGCCGGCGGCTCATAGGTTCCCACCGGCGCGCGAAAGCCGACAGCGAAGCGGTTCCAGCCGTTAATGGCCACGATTGCCATCGTTAGATTCGTCAATTCTTCTTCGCCGAACTGCTCGCTCACACGCTCGAATGTCTCGTCTGGGATATGCGTCTCGGAAATCAGCGTGACGCTCTCGGTCCACTCCAAGGCGGCCCGTTCCCGCGCGCTGAAGAACGGCGTTTCGCGCCAAGCATTGAGCGCGTAGAGGCGTTGCTCAGACTCGCCTTCAGCCCGAGCGTCCTTCGTGTGCATATCGATGCAATACGCGCAGCCGTTGATCTGCGAAGCGCGCGTCTTGATCAAGTGCAACAAGCCCGACTCCAAGCCAGACCGCCGAATGTACGACTCCAGGCCCATCATGACCTTCACGGCGCCGGCATATGCCGGCCCTTGGAGATCGATTCTCGGTTCCATGTCTTGTCCTCCTAGGAATCTAAGGGATCGCTGAAGCCGCTCAACCCGAAAAGAGTCACCGCGCCCCAATACGTATCGCGAACGCTTCGTGCGCTCCCGGCGCCTGCTCTTCGTACCAACGGATGTAATCCTCAGCCACCTTTTCCATATTGAAGAAATAGCGGGGATCTTTGTTACGCTCACGCAGCGCCGGCAGGATGGTGCGCAGACGCTCATAAGCGTAAAGCAACTCGCGGCCGCTCTCAAAGAACACCGTCTTGCTCAGGACTCCGGTGGTCACAAACGACGCGACCATCTCCCAGTAGGAACTCACCATGCGGTACGACTCGTTCTCGACCGAGCCCGGCGGGCATAGCGCATCGAACTCCGCCAGCGTCTTCACTTTGAAGTCTTTGGCAAACCAGCGTCGCGCGTCGCGCATCCGTGCTTCACGGCGTATCTCATACAGCCGCAGCATCAAATTGACGTCATCGTAGGTCGCGCAAGGGGGCATGCCCTCCAGAATAGCCGAATCGCCGCGCGCGCTTCCAAGTCCGGCCCGGCGCCTGGGAAAGGAGCTTCCGAAGAAACCTGCGGCGTGTGCCGGACTTGGTCGAGCGTAGCGTCGCTCGACGGAAGAAGACACTGACGATCGGCTGACGAAAAAGCGCCCGCTCAACTCTCCGGCTCCGTCCGCGTCTGAAATTCGCCGGAAAGCCGCCCCCGATCTCAGCTCTCCTTCCGCCAGGGAAGGCGGGCCAAAAATTCCCGTCGCGACGGCCGCTCAGAAAACAGCTTGCGAACCCGATTCCATCAGGCCATCGCGACGGGGACTCAAGAGAAAGCTTGATTGACCCATCGAACGCCCAATAGACCAGCAATCCCTGGGCCAACCCGCGCCACTCGGGAAGATGCCTTATTTTCAATTATTTAGGGAAAAGCGCACGGGGTGGCGCTGTGTCGCAAGCTGAACACTTGCGTGTCGCGGCGACTCGCCTTATTAGCGGCGTTTCAATACCGGTTGATGCCGTACGTCGCCGATCGGCATCTCTTCCAGATCGGCCCAGGTCTCGTCTTCGCGCTGCTGCACGAAGGTCAAGGCGTCAACGAACAACCGCGCTTCGCCGCCAAATTCTTGCCAGCGCGATGTTGCCAGGCCAGCGAACTCCACCACTCTGTCTTCGGGAATGCCCATGCACAAGGTGATGTGCGGCACATAGGGGTAGTTTTCTTGGCGATCGAAAGGTCCTGTGTTGAGGATGTCGTGCAGCGTCCGCAGTTCATTGCGACCCTGGTTGATCGTCAGCTTCAGCACGTGCGTACCGGGGAAAACGCTGACTCCGTCGGCGACCACTTCGAAAGGCTCGAAGCGTTCCAAGATCGGCCGCATCTGATCAACGCCCTCGCGAGCCGAGATGTCAAGACTTCTAGGCGGTAGAACCGTAATGTGCGCTAGATGAGGACATCCAGGAGTCAACTCGCACCGCAGGCCGTTTACGAATTCCGCCAGGGGACCGCTCACGTAAGCCACAACGGCGAACTGGTTAATCCGCTTCGATTCCATTCCACGCTTCCCACCGGCGGGACCGCCGCGGGCCTCCACAACCTCTCCAGCCCCTTCCCCAATCCTATCGCGAAACCGTCTCCGGTAGATCCACTTGGTCGTGGGTCTCAATCGCCGCTTCTTGCTCGATGGACATCCATTGAGCCGGCTCAAAACCCCACCAGGCGCATACCATAGGAGGTTCTTCATCGACTTGTAAGACGTCGCCCACTCCCAGTTGGCGTACACCCTCCGGACGATTTTCTTCCTGTAACAGTTTCCAGGCATCGTACGGGCTAGCGGCCTCGACTACCCCTTTTTCTTCGTACCGACTGTCTCGCAAGGTCATCTTGCCAGGTTTCGGCGCCTTCTCCTGGAATCCTTGCACATAGTCGTGACGAAGCTGAAAGATCCTATACCGGGGCATGACGAAGGATTATTATGCGCCAAGTCGCTGGTTCGACAACACTAAGGTTTCGATTTGTTTCTAATGAGGGGTTT
The DNA here is from genome assembly GCA_964649285.1 of uncultured Bryobacterales bacterium. Lineage (GTDB taxonomy): Bacteria > Acidobacteriota > Terriglobia > Bryobacterales > UBA6623 > CAMPKL01. The sequence goes on from CAZYOX010000019.1 coordinate 15,840, forward strand.
GTCTCTGAGCCGGCTTGCCAGCGTAATAGTACCCGGCAACGAAGAGCGCCAGAAAAGGCAAGCTCGCCCACGCTCCCACCCACGCAGTATAGACCATGCCCGCGGCGAAATAGGCCGCCCCGGTCAGGTTAGCCCAGGCCAACCAGCCGCGCGACGAACCTCCGCGTCGCATCGGGCGGTCTGCCGCACCGTACTTCACTGTCCGCTCAAACGCCGTTCGCTTTCCAAGCAATGCCTCCAGTACTGCCTTTAAGTTGCTGATAGTTAAGGCTATACCAATCGCCATCGCCGCAGGAATCAGCCCTAAGGAGCGCCGCCATGCGGTTCCAAAAAGCTCCCGCTCGGCACGCATGTAGAAGACGCCTAGCGATGCCCACGTCGCCGCGAACACCGGCACCTCAAGCAGTAGCCACACCCAACCTAGCCGTTCAAAGCGGATGGCGACCGCTGGTACGGCCAGGACGGATAGTAAGGCCATAAAGATGTAAGTAGCGTTCGCCGTCAGGTGCAGCCAGGCCTCGGCTTTCACGTACGCCGGCAAGTCGGCGCGCAGAATCTGCGGCATCAACTTGACCGCGGTCTGCATCAACCCCTTCGCCCAGCGCGCTTGTTGCATCTGGAACGAAGCTATGTCTTCCGGCAATTCGGACAGCACTTCCACATCCGGCCGCAAGACGAAGCGCCAGCCCCGTAGCTGGGCGCGGTAGCTCAAGTCGGCATCCTCGGTCAGCGTATCGCCCTGCCAACCGCCAGCGTCGTCGATCATCGTGCGCCGCAAGATGCCCGCCGTGCCGTTGAAGTTGAACATGCAACCCGAGCGGTAGCGCGCTCCCTGTTCCAGCACGAAATGCCCATCCAAGAACATCCCCTGCGCCCGGGTCAGAGGCGTATTCTCCCGATTGTTAAAGATCCAGCGTGCCTGCACGCAGCCCACCTGGGGATCCGAAAAGTGTCCGACCAGTGCCTGGAGGAAGTCCGCTGCGGGCCGGAAGTCCGCGTCGAAAATAGCGATGAGTTCGCCGCGCGCACGCTCAAGGCCGGCCGCCAAGGCCCCCGCCTTGTAGCCTTCACGATTCTCGCGGTGGAGGAGCTCGATCTTGTGACCTTGTTGCGCCATGCGGGCGACAACCGCAGCCGCGCGCGAGGTCGTCTCGTCGGTCGAATCGTCGAGCACCTGAAACTCGATTCGAGCGGCAGGGTAATCCAACCGGCAGACCGTTTCAATCAACTCCTCGACGACGAGGTGCTCGTTGTAGACCGGCATCTGCACGGTGACGAAGGGCAACTCGTCCGGCAAGGGCGCCGGCAAGGCTTGCTGCTTCTCGTATTTCTTGAAGAGCCAGAGCAGCGCTAGGCGGTGCGCGCCGTAGACGCATAGCGAGGCCAGCGACAAGCCGTACAGCCCCAGCACCAGGGCCTCGATGAGTGGAACGTTATAGAACAAGACTGAGCTTGATTCCCGATTGCCGACTCTATTCCTGAGCGTCCTTCGCGGCAAAACTCGTCTGAGCCCTGCCGCCGACCCTTGGACGCTCGTCGCCCAGGCGCCGCCGTCCTGACCGGGCTATTCTCTCTACGTACTCTCACCGACTGGCAAAAGCACGTCGTCGAATACGTCAGTCTCTACTCCGCTCTCTCCGTATTTTATACTCGCCGCTCAGCTCACGATCGACCGGTCAACACCTCCCGTCGCTCGCTCTCAAAGACCCTCTGGCCCCTCGTACTGTTGCATTGGCCTTCATGTTGTTCCGTTGCCGGCTTTCCTGAGCCCGGTGAGGCTTCGCCGATAATCACCGTCGCGGATGACGACTTCCTTCAAGCCCCAAGCGCTCAGCGTCTTTGAAGACGACCCTAAAGAAGACAAGGACCCAGCCTGATTCATTCTCAGCTGGTCGAAGCACATGGGACTTCTGGCCGAGGCCGACGCGATGGGGTCCAGCAGCGGCTGAATAACAAGAGGCAGTTGGGTTCCGAGCGGGCTCGCCCTTCTGCTGTCCGGCAATCCACCCACTAGCCAGGCCTGCCGGCGCGCTCTCCCGCCGAACCGCTGGTAACACCTTCGCCTAATCGTTCATCTAGATAGAGAGAATGCAAAACGACAGGTTGTGCTAATGAAAATCGCGCAGGTGGCCCCGTTGCACGAGCCCGTGCCTCCACCCAAATACGGCGGCACGGAACGGGTTGTTGGTCTTTTGTCAGAAGCTCTACGAGAGGCAGGGCATGATGTGACGGTTTACGCCAGCGGCGACTCCACAGTTGGGGGCACGCTGCGTCCCGGATGCGACCGCGCAATCCGCGACAACCCGCAGCGCATCGACCAAGTTGGCTTGCACTACTTGATGCTGGAGCAGGTTCTGCACGAAGCCCGTGCCTTCGACATCATCCACTTTCACACGGATTTCTTGCACTTCCCCTTCGTGCGCCGGCTTACCAGGCCGCACATCACCACGCTCCACGGCCGGCTGGATCTGCCGCATCTGAAATCGATCTACCGCGAATACTCCGACATCCCCGCGGTCTCTATTTCGAGATCTCAGAAGGCTCACCTTCCTGAAGCCAACTGGGTCGCAACCGTCTATCACGGCATTGATAAGGATGAGTTAAGCACTGGCCCAGGCGACGGCGGCTACTTGGCCTTTCTCGGCAGGATGTCTCCCGAGAAGGGACCAGACAAAGCCATCGAAATCGCCCGGAGGGCCGGCATGAAGATCAAAATGGCCGCAAAAGTCGACCCCGTCGATCGCGAATATTTCCACTCAGTCATTGAACCGCTGCTTCAGGACGATTCCGCGCAATTCATCGGCGAAGTCGATCAGCAGGGAAAAATGGAGCTGCTCCAAGGAGCCTCCGCACTGCTGTTCCCGATCGACTGGCCCGAGCCGTTTGGTTTGGTCATGATCGAAGCGATGGCTTGTGGCACTCCAGTCGTCGCCACGAATCGCGGCTCTGTGCCGGAAGTGGTCGACGAGGGAATCACAGGCTTCATCGTCGACTCTGATGAAGAGGCGATCGCCGCCGTGAAGCGTTGCCGGCGTCTCGACCGGAAGCTCTGCCGGGCGCGCTTCGAGCAGCGTTTTCTCAAAGAGCGCATGATGGCGGACTACGCCAATCTCTACGAAATTCTCATCGAGAGCTGGGAAACTCACGAGGCAGTCGCTTAGCGTGCAGCAGTTAGACGAGGTCATTCTCCACGACGGCCGGGCCTATGTACTGGCGACGTCTTCGCTTGCCGATGACAGAGTACAAATCCTAAAAGCCGGCGATGAATTCATCATTGTCGACCGGCATGGCGACATTCAGCGTCTCGACCATTCGCCCCAGGGTCTTTATTGGGGAGACACTCGCTTCCTGAGCGAACTAGTCCTTCGCTTAGGCGCCGTCCGCCCGCTGTTGCTGAGTTCGCGCATAACGAAAGGCAATACCGCGCTGATCGTCGATATGACGAATCCTCCCTTGGCCATGGCTTCCGGATTGGCCATGTCCCAGGACACGCTCCATGTGGAGCGCACCAAGGTTCTGTTTGAGGCAAGTTGCTACGAACAGATCGGGATCGCCAATTTCGGTGACTCCCCGGCGCGAATCGAATTAGCGATCGACTTTGCCGCGGACTTCGCCGACATCTTCGAGGTCCGCGGGCAAACGCGAGAAAGGCGCGGAAAACTCCTCGAGCCGGTCTGCCACGAGGATAGCGTCGTTTTTGCCTACGTAGGCCTCGACGACGTCAGACGGGAGACGAAAGTACGATTCTCGCCTAGTCCGGCATCGCTGCAGCCAGGCAGGGCCGTGTTCGAACTCGACATCGCCCCGAGAGAAACGGAGAAGATCGAGATCGTCGTTCAGTGTTGCCATGACCGCCAAGAGCCGATGATCGTAACTTCCTCCGAGGCTCTGCGGTTGACCGACCGGCAGGCGGAGGAAGCGCGGGAACAAGGATGCCGCATCGAGACTTCCAACGAACAATTCAATAGTTGGCTAGAGAGATCCAGCGCCGATCTGTGGATGCTCACGACGCCCACCGATCACGGCCTTTTCCCCTACGCCGGCACGCCCTGGTTCTCCACGCCGTTCGGACGCGACTCCATCATCACGGCTTTGCAGACGTTGGTGTTCAACCCGAGTCTGGCCCGGGGCGTTCTCTCCTACTTGGCCGCCTATCAAGCCGAAGAAGAAGATCCCGAACGCGACGCCGAACCAGGCAAGATTCTGCACGAGAGCCGCACGGGCGAGATGGCGCGCTTGGGTGAAGTTCCTTTCCGTCAATATTACGGTTCGGTTGACTCCACGCCGCTTTTTGTCATGTTGGCGGGCGCTTATCACAAGACGACCGGCGACAAAGAGTTTTCGCGCAGCATCTGGCCGAACGTCCAGCGCGCCTTGCGTTGGATGGAGACATACGGCGATCCTGACGGCGACGGATTTATCGAGTACCAACGTAGAACGCTGCGGGGCATTCGCAATCAATCCTGGAAAGATTCCAATGATTCGGTCTTCCACGCTGATGGAACTCTTGCAGAAGGAGCCATAGCGGCGGCGGAGGTTCAATCCTACGCATACTCTGCGTGGCGGCAAGGGGCATTGCTCGAGAGACGTTTCGGCAACAAAGAGACGGCGCAACAGTGGGAAGCCCGCGCGCAAAGAATCGCCGACCAATTCCACCAGGCATTCTGGTGCGACTCGTTGGGCACCTATGCCATTGCCCTGGACGGCGGCAAGGTTCCTTGCTGCATTCGCAGTTCGAACGCCGGCCAATGCCTTTTCACCGGCCTGGTAACGGAAGCCCGCGCCAAGAGGGTTGCGAAAGCATTGTTTGAACCGGACATGTTCTCCGGTTGGGGCATCAGGACGATTGGAGAAAGGGAAAAACGATACAACCCGATGTCGTATCACAACGGCACCGTGTGGCCGCACGATAACTCTTTGATCGCGGCTGGTCTGGCGCGTTACGGCCTTAAATCCGCTGCCATTGCGCTGATGACGGGCCTGTTCCGAGCCAGTGAATTTTTCGACTTAAGCAGGCTGCCGGAATTATTTTGCGGATTCTCCGCCAATGACAACGATGGGCCGACGATCTATCCGGTCGCCTGTGTTCCCCAGGCCTGGGCCGCCGGGTCCGCTTTCTTATTGCTGCGCGCTTGCTTGGGCATTCAGATCGACGCCGCCAAGGCGCAGATTCATCTTCATCGGCCCATGCTGCCGGAATATCTGCAGGAAGTCGCCATCAAGCGGCTACGCGTCGGGCCCCACCAGCTCGACATCCGCCTTCAACGGTATCCCAGCACCGTCGGAGTCGATGTCACCCGTCGCGAAGGGCCCGTTACCGTGCACATGATCACCTAGCTGCTTACGCGGCGCCTGGCCCGCCTTCGCGGGGTGCGGCCCTTCGGGGGAATTGGAGCCTG
>CAZYOX010000020.1:0-21230 GCA_964649285.1 uncultured Bryobacterales bacterium
GATATCAAGAAGCTGCCGCTCTCGTAGCGTTCGTCGCATGCGTTCCCGCTGCTACACTCGCTCTTCTGGGTGTGCTCAGGAGAAACTCGTTGGACGCATTCGTACTTGGAGCCGGCGGACAGCTCGGCATGGAAATGGTTGGCGAGTTAAAGCGCCGAGGCTACAGCGTTCTCGCGCTCGACCGCCGTCACCTAAATATCACGGTCCGATCCGAGTTCGAGGCGCTCATGGAGCGCGACAGTCCCCGCTGGGTCATCAATTGCGCGGCCTACAACAAGGTCGACCTTGCGGAGAGCGAGCCCGAAGCAGCCATGGCCGTCAACGCCTTCGCTGTGCGCAACCTCGCCCAGGTCTGTCAGCGCTTCGGAGCGGCGCTTCTGCACTACTCTACGGACCATGTCTTTGACGGCGTCGAAGAGCGGGCATATGTGGAGGAAGACCGGCCCTGCGCGCCCTCGGCGTACGGCGTCTCGAAGCTCGCCGGGGAGCAGTTCGCTCAGGCCTACTGCGAGCGCGCCTACGTCATTCGCGTGGCCGGAGTTTTCGGCCCCGCGGGCGTCATTACCAGCCACGGCAATTTCCCCGAGTTGGTCTACAAGCGAACGTCCGCCGGCCAGCCGATGCGTGTCGTCGACGATTACTTCAGCACGCCGACCTATGCTCCGGCGATCGCAACACGATCCGTCGATTTGCTGGAGAAGGCATCGCCCGGACTCTATCACCTCGGCGGAGGCGAAACCATCTCTTGGTATGAATGGGCGCGCAAGATCGCCTCGACCGCAGGCCTCCGGCAAGATCTCATCTCGCCGGTCGGACACATCGATTACCCCACGCCTGCGCGACGTCCGCAGCACGCGAGCCTGTCGAACGCCAAGGCGGAGAGTCTGGGCATCGCCGTGATGCCCTCTCTCGATCAAGCTGCAGCGGAATGGTTAGAGTTGCGCAACGAGATTGCCGCCGCGCAGAAAAGCTAGACCCGCGGCCTAGCCGATCTCCATGATCTCTTTCTCTTTGGACGCTGACGCCGCATCGAGAGCCTTGATCGTGTCGTCCGTCATCTTCTGCACCTCGGCGTGCGCATCGCGGCTCTGATCTTCAGAGATCACCTTGTCTTTTTCGAGCTTCTTCAGCGCGTCATTCGCGTCGCGTCGCAGATTGCGCACGCCGACTCGGTGCATCTCGGTGATCTGATGGAGCTGCTTGACGAACTCCCTGCGCCGTTCTTCCGTCAGCGGCGGTATCGGCAAGCGAATCAGCTTGCCGTCGTTTCCCGGATTCAGGCCGAGGCCAGCGGTCATGATCGCTTTCTCAATCACCGAAATCTGCGTGGAATCCCAGGGCTGCACCGTAATCAGGCTCGGCTCAGGAGTGCTAATCGTCGCCATCTGGCTAATCGGCGTGGGCGTCCCGTAGTAATCGGCCTTAACCGAATCTAGGACGTGCACCGAAGCGCGGCCCGTTCGAATCGACGCCATCTCGCGGCGTAGATCCTCAACGGTCTTAGCCATCTTCTCCTTCGCTGATCTTTCGATCTCTGCAACGGTTTCACCGTGAATGCTTGACATGCCTAAACCTTACCTCACGAAACAAGTGTCCCGACCGATTCTTTCCCTACCGCCCGGAGCAGTGCGCCCGGCTCATTGAGGTTGAACACCAATACGGGCATTTTGTTCTCCTGGCAAAGCGAGACGGCCGTCAAATCCATCACGCCCAGCCCCTGTTGGAGAACCTCTGAGTACGATATCTTCTCATACCGCCGCGCATCGCCATGACGCATCGGGTCCTTGTCGTAGACGCCGTCCACCTTGGTGGCCTTCAGCATGATTTCAGCGCCGGTTTCGATTGCGCGGAGCCCCGCGGCGGTGTCGGTCGAGAAGTAGGGATTCCCCGTGCCGGCGGCAAATATGACTACCTTCCCTGTCCTCAGCGCCATGACGGCCTTGCGCTTGTTGTAGCGCGAGGCCAGGGGCTCCATGCCCACGGCGCTTTGCACCAGGGACTCGGCTCCCGCCGCGCGAATCAGGTCAGCCACTGCTAGCGCGTTGATCACCGTGGCCAACATGCCCATCGAATCCAGAGTGGTGCGGTCAATGCCCGACTCGCTCGCTTTGACGCCGCGAAAGAAGTTGCCGCCGCCGACCACCAGGCCAACCTGGACTCCGCTGCGGGCTACGTCAACGATCTCGCCGACGATCTCCCGCGCCCGCGCCGAATCGATGCCGAATCCCGCGGAGCCCCCTAGAGCCTCGCCGCTGATTTTGAGAAGAATGCGCTTGTATCCAGCCATAAAGAAAAAGCCGCGGACCTAAGTGCCCGCGGCTTCCCGAATCCCATCCGTCCGCCGCAAGCTTATTGCCGCGGAACAAGGTTATCACTCGCCGATCTTGAATCGTGCGATCCGTCCGATGGTGATGTTCTCGCCGAGCTTGGCAATGGCGTTGGTAATCAATTCCTGGACCGAGACCGAAGGATCCTTCACGAAGGGCTGCTCCAGGAGCACGACCTCTTCGTAGAACTTGCTCATGCGTCCCTCGACGATCTTGTCGACGATCTGCTCGGGCTTGCCTTCGGCCAGAGCGCGGGCGCGCTGAATTTCCCTCTCCTGCGCCACAGCGGCTTCATCCACCTGCTCTCGCCGCACGAAGCGCGGATCCGTGGCGGCGACATGCATGGCAATGTCCTTCGCTAGCTGGATGAAAGCGTCGGTCCGGGCGACAAAGTCCGATTCGCAATTCACTTCGACCAAGACGCCTAACTTGCCGCCCGCGTGAATGTAGGATTCGATCAGACCTTCGTTGGCTTCGCGGTCCGCCTTCTTCTGGGCGATCGCAATGCCCTGCTTGCGCAGTACGACTTCCGCCTTATCGATGTCGCCGCCCGCTTCAGCAAGCGCCTTCTTGCACTCCATGAAGCCCGCGGCCGTGCGATCGCGAAGCTCTTTGACTAACTTTGCAGAGATGTCCGCCATGGTCTACCTTCTTGCTCTTCCGTCTCATCGGCGGAGGCAGCGAGCGAACACAAATTCGCCCGCTGAACCCACACATTCCTTACCTATTCAATTCGAGGGACTAGAACTGCGAAGCCACGTTGTCGGGGTTCACTACGCCCTTCTCGGTGACGATCATGCCGTCGTCGGTCATGACGGCGTACTCGCCGTCCGCGGCGTCGACGACCGGCACACCCTCGCCGGAGACGAAGGCGCCTTCCGTCGCTAGAGTCGAAGCCTCGATAATCGTGTCCGCAACCTTGCTGGCAAACAGCTTGATGGCGCGCAAAGCGTCATCATTGCCGGGGATCACATAGTTCACCGGACCGGGATCGCAGTTCGTGTCGACGATCGCCACAACCGGAATGTTGAGCCGGTTCGCCTCGGCCACCGCGATCTCTTCCTTCCTGGAATCCACGATGAAGAGCACGTCCGGCAGTCCCGGAATGTCCTTCAAGCCCGCCAGGTTCTGCGTCAGATGCTTCCGTTCGCGCTCCAAACGCGAGACTTCCTTCTTGGAACGGCCGGCATACTGCTCTTCAGTCGCCCAGCGATCGAGTTCCTTCAGGCGATCGATGGACTTCTGCGCGGTGCTCCAGTTGGTCAACAGACCGCCTAACCAGCGGTGGTTCACGTAGTACTGGTTGCAGCGTTCGGCTTCTTCCTTGACAGCCTCTTGCGCTTGGCGTTTCGTGCCGACGAACAGCACGCTCTTGCCCTCATGTGCGGCCTCGCCGATGAAGCGTAGCGCTTCCTTGAACATCTTCAACGTCTTCTGCAGATCGACGATGTGGATGCCATTACGTTCGCCGAAGATGTATTCTTTCATCTGCGGATTCCAGCGCCTGGTCTGGTGCCCGAAGTGAACGCCTGATTCGAGCAATTCTTTCATTGTTACTTGCGGCATGGGTCCTCCTTGCCTGGTTGCTCATCCCTCACGCTGAAGCACGAGGAACACAAACGAAACGTCGCCTGTCCAAGCGGGATTTGGCGACGGCCGCGAATGGATCGGCTGCCGCTCCGGCAGCCGCAAAAACTAGCGCTTCGAGAACTGGAACCGTTTACGGGCGCCGGGACGGCCGTACTTCTTGCGCTCGTGCTTGCGCGGGTCACGCGTCAAGTAGCCGTCTTTCTTCAAAGCCGGGCGCAGTTCCACGTTGAATGTCTGCAAAGCGCGGGCAATACCCAAACGGACAGCTTCGGATTGTCCGCTGACTCCGCCGCCGTGCGTCAACACGTAGACGTCGAACTTGCCGACCGTCTCGGTCGCCTGCAGCGGCTGGTTGACGCAAGCCTGCTGTTCCTGCAACGGAAAATAGTCCGTCAGCGCTCGCTTGTTGACTTCGAACTTGCCGGAGCCGGGCCGCAGCCACACACGGGCGACCGCCGACTTGCGGCGGCCCGTACCTAGATATTGAACTCGCGAGGTTTCCATTTGATCTGTTCGATTAACCAATCTTGTCTTGGAGCGTCAGCACCTTCGGGGACTGCGCCTCATGCGGATGCGTCGGCCCCGCATATACCTTCAGCCGTGATTCCAACTGGTTGCCCAACTTATTCTTCGGCAACATGCGGTGCACGGCGGATTCGATCATCCGTTCCGGATGCGTCGCGCGCATCTCACGGGCCGTCGTCTCGGTCAAGCCGCCCGGATAGCTGGAGTGGCGCCGGTACAACTTGGCGTCTTCCTTCTTACCCGTCAGGATCACCTTCTCGGCGTTGATCACCACGACGTGATCTCCCGTCTTCAGGAACGGCGTGTAGTCGGGCTTGTGTTTACCCATCAAAACCATGGCGGCGCGCGTCGCCACCCGACCCAAAACCAGGTTGGCGGCATCAAGCACGTACCAGTCGTTGCGCACCTCGTCGGCACGCGGAAAAAACGTCGACATGTCGGAAAACACTCCTATTCCGGCGCGGAAGCCAACCCTTCGATGGTACCGCTATGACCGTTTACGGTCAAACACACAAACCCGCCGCCCTCGGCCTGGAAAGCCGCAGCGACGCTTGTCCAACCGGAATGTCTCCAGTATAAGCAAAACAATGGCTTACGGGGCGCCGCCGCCCAAAATTAACAGGAAAAGGTAAACCGTAGGAAAGGCGAACAAAGTTCCGTCCATGCGGTCCAGTGCGCCGCCGTGACCTGGCAAGAGCTGTCCGCTGTCCTTGGTCCCCGAGGCTCTCTTCAGCGCCGATTCCGCCAAGTCGCCGATTTGACCAGCCACATTGGCTGCCAAAGACAATGCGATCATCGCCCAAAACGCCAAGACCTCCGGCAGGACCGCCTGCAAATAGACGACTCCCGCGGCCGTACCGAGCACGGCCGAACCAATCGTGCCTTCCCATGTTTTACCGGGACTCACCCGCGGCGCCAATTTGTGCTTGCCGATCGCCCGTCCCACGTAATACGCGGCGCTGTCGCCCACCCAACTGACCAGCAGGGGCAAGAATATCCAGTGCGGGCTCAGCGCATGTAAATACGCGGCGATCGCCAACGGCCCGCACGCATAGACAACCCCAAAAAAAGTCGCCGCCGAGGACTGATAAGTTTCTTCCACAGGACGAGCATCAAGCGCGGCCATCCCCAGCAAAGCCAGCAACAGAATGATTAGGAAGGACTGGTTCAGCAGCGCCGGCAGCAGCACTAGCAACCCTCCGCCGGCCATGCCAGCCAGCGCGTAGGGGCGCGCCCCGCGATGCCGCGCCAGGCCATAGAACTCATGCAGACACAACAACGCCACCGCCGCCAATGCTGCCCGCACAAACAGAGGAGGGGCTAGGAAGATCAGGCCAAGCGCGGCCGGAATCAAGACAAGGGCCGTCAGAACCCTCTTCATTCGGAAAAGTCGGACTGCTCAGCTTGACGTGAGGCGGCGCCCACCAGCGCCGGTTCGTCGCCGCTCTGCTGCGACAACCCGCCAAAGCGCCGTTCACGGCCTTGGTAGTCCAGGATCGCTTCGAGCAAGTCAATCTCCCGAAAATCGGGCCAGAATTTCGGCGTTACCCAAATTTCGGTATAGGCGATCTGCCAAAGCAAGAAATTGCTGATCCGGATTTCCCCTGAGGTTCGAATCAATAAGTCGGGATCCGGCAACCCCGCCGTATACAGATATTTCTCGAAGGCATCCTCATCGAGAGGCGCCTCGTCGGCGGACGCCTTGGCCTGTGCGATCGCGGCATTCACCGCATCGACAATCTCTGAACGGCCGCCGTAGTTCAGCGCTACGTTCAGGATCAGACCGCGATTGTCGGAAGTACGCGCGATCGCGTCGCCCAACTCTTCTTGCACGTCTTGCGGCAACTCGTCCACGCGCCCGATGACTCGCAGTTGCACGCCATTAGTGATCAAGGCGTCTAGCTCCTGCCTTAGATAGCGCCGCAGCAAGCCCCACAGCGTATTGACTTCATCCTTGGGACGTTTCCAATTCTCAACGGAGAACGCATACAACGTGAGAGCATCAACTCCCAATCGCCGGCAGCCTTCAATCGTCGAGCGCACGGCTTCGACGCCGGCCCGGTGCCCGGCCCCGCGCGGCAGGTAACGCTTCTGCGCCCAGCGTCCGTTGCCGTCCATGATGACGGCTATATGCCGGGGTATCCGCGCCGGATCCAGTCGCCTTGCTAGTTCCAGCTCCGGACTTCCGGGCTGAGCCCACTCAAGAAAGTGCTTCATGTGGCAGAGTTGCCCGTCTCATCGTACTACGCGTACCGCAAGCGACGAAACCAAAGAATGGCGAGAACCCGGAGGTCCAGTTCGCCAAGGCCAGTCGAACAAGCAGAGCCCCAGTGAGCAAACGACGGACGGCCTCCCGCGAGTTACAATCGGGCCTAAGTCGGAGGGTTCGATGGAAAATTTCGTGCACGATGCGGGGAATAGCCTGACGCGACGCAACGCCGTTAGAGGTCTCGCGGCCTTTCTGGCGGGGTCCCCCCTGCTGCAAGCGCAACAGGACGTTTTTCGCGATCACAGCCGCTCACCTGGTCTTGAAGAACTCACCAGCGCTTTCGACTTCGAACCGGTCGCCTATGCCAAGCTGCCGCGCGAGGTTTACAACTACACCGCCTACGGCTCAGGCGGCGAGTTCACCTTGCGTCGCAATCGGGCAGCCTTCGAGCGGATTGAACTCGTACCGCGCAACATCCCCAGCGTCACCGTTGTGGAAACCTCCACTGAGGTCTGCGGCACGAAGATGGCCTTCCCCATCATGGTGGCCCCGACGGCGGCGCATATCGCCCTTCACTCTGAGGGCGAGGCGGCAACCCACCAGGGATGCACCAAGGCCTCCAATACGCCCATGATCATTAGCGCCAACGCCAGCCTGCCGGTCGACAAGATCGCCGCGGCCGCCACGGGTCCGCTCTGGTACCAGCTCTATCCGCGTCAGCAAGTCGAGGCCAATCGACCGCTGCTCGATGCAGCCCAACAAGCAGGGTGCCAAGCCATCGTAGTGACCGTTGACCAGCAAGCTGCTTACTACGAGAGGCGTCTGCACGATCGTCACCTGCTCAACGTCGTCAGTCGAGGCGCGAGCCGCAGACCAAGCCCCGTCAACGACAATCCTTACCGCATCTCCCGCAACCGGAACTGGTACGACTGGAAGCTTTTCCACGATCTGCGGCCGATGGTCCAAGTGCCGATGTTGGCCAAGGGCGTACTCACCGCCGAAGACGCCCGGCTGTGCGTCGAGCACGGCGTCGAGGGCATCGTCGTCTCCAACCACGGCGGACGCGCCCTAGACCACTCGCCCGCGACCATGGAAGTGCTGCAAGAGGTTGTCGACGCAGTAGCCGGCCGCATCCCCGTGATCGTCGACAGTGGTTTCCGGCGCGGCTCCGACGTGCTCAAGGCCTTAGCCCTCGGCGCCTCTGCCGTATGCTTCGGGCGCTCTGTGCGCTACGGTTTGGCCAGCTTTGGCGCCGACGGAGTCCAAAAGGTTCTCGAGATTCTGCAAGGAGAACTAGTTTTGGCCATGGCGCAAACCGGACGGCCCAGCCTCGCTTCTATCGACCGCTCTCTGGTAAGGACGGACTTCGCATGAGCCGCGCTCCCTTCAATCGGCGCCAAGCCCTGGCCGGTCTCGCCTCGCTGCTTTCCGCCTCGCCGCTGCTCAGGTCCCAGGACATTCCCGTGCCCGAGCTCATCGGCGAGGAACCCGGCCGGATCGCTCCCTATGACGACTTGGTCAACGCCTTCGAGTTCGAACCGATGGCCCAACGCCGGCTCAACCCGGAGATCTTCGCCGCTATCGCTGATGGCGATCACGCCGCGTGGGATCGAATCACCTACCGTCCGCGGATGGCCGATACCAGCAATCTGGATCTCACCACCGAACTGTTCGGCGACGCGCATTTCGCGCCCATCCTCGTCGGCCCCGCATCGCACCAAGAGCGATTTCACCCGGAGGGCGAGTTGGCCATGGCGCAAGGCGCCTCAGCCGGCAAGGCCGCTCTGGTAATCGCCGACCGTTCGGATCACTCAATAGACGAAATCGCCGCCAAGACGACCTCGAATCTCTGGTACCAGGTCTATCCGGAAGCGGACGCGGCGGCGCTGATTGGACGCATTCGCCAAGCCAAAACCGCCGGCTGCAAGGCGATCTGCCTAACGGTTGGTTCGCCCGCCTCCGACAAGTCCCTCACCGCCGACTGGGACTACGTCGATCGGATCCGCCAAGCGGCCGACGGGCCCTTCCTCTTGAAAGGCGTCCTGAGTCCGGAAGAAGCGCTGACGGCTGCCGACAAGGGCGCAAGCGGCATTATCGTTTCCAACCACGGAGGCAAGTTTCTGCCAGGCATCGCCGAGCCGATCAGCGTGCTTCCGGCCATCAGCGAGGCGCTCAACGGCAGAATCCCCATTCTGATCGACGGCGGCGTCCGCCGGGGCGCCGATGTACTCAAAGCGCTGGCCTTGGGCGCGAGCGCAGCTCTCATTGCCCGCCCCGCCCTATGGGCGCTGACCGCCTATGGCGCTGAAGGCGTCCAGAAGCTCATCGAGCTGCTGCAGACCGAGCTAGCCAGCGACATGACGATGCTGGGAACAGTAACTCCTGCCGATGCCGGACCCGACCACGTCAAGGTTCATCGCCGCTAGGCCGATCGACTTTCCAAATGAGCCAAGGCTGGTCTGCCAGACTTATGGGGTCGCGGAGAGTCTCGCTGTGGACGAGCCGCACGCCTGGCAGCCCCGCGACCCTACGCGCGCTGGTGTCGTGGCCCACGATGTAATCCACCCGACGCTTTTCCAGGAATTCCATCGTCAACTTTCGAGGGGCCTCGAAAAACGCCACGACGCGGTTCGACATGCGGTCGCCGGTCATGGCGAAATTATTGGGCGCAACTAGATTCAAGACCGTCGACCCAGCCGGCAGGTCATCCACATAACTCGGATAGCGATAAGTCTCGGCGCGAGTGCGGATGTCATAGAGGCGCCGGCTGGCGATAAACGCCGCAGGTTCGAGCGTCAGAATCGCGCAAGTGATGACAATGGCCGCGCAGAAAACTCCTTCAAAAAGTCGATTCCGCGTCTCCGTCAATATCGCTAGCAGCGGACCCGATGCAACTGCCAACAGCAGCATGAAAATCAGGCCGAATCGCAACGTCTGGTGCAACGGATACCACCAAATCAAACCGCAGTAGATCAGGCCGATGGGCCAAAGCCAGAGCTGCCGATCCGCTCGGCGGCGCCAGGCGAACCAACAAAAGAAGACGATGCCCAAAGGAACGAATGTCGCGAACGCCGCGCCCAAGCCGGTATCAATGCTGTAGCTGGTCATGCTGGGCTGGTTGCGATATTCCACCCAGGGATAAACAAGCCACTCGGCAGGCGTATGAATCCACCTTCCAATCGCCCAATTGCTTGGATTGATTGATTCTCGGTGCAACCCCTCAAACAGCACCCATTCCTCGTATGCCACCCTCATCGGGAAGACTGGATTTCCCGCGAGCAACCAGCCCCGTAAGTACCAAAAGCCAGCGGTCGCTGCGGTCCCGGCAACCAGCGGGACGGCTACGCGCAATATCTCCGCCGTTGCGTTCTTTCTTCCCCAGCCGCTCACAATCGCTAGGCCCACAATCAACGGCCCGACAAAAGCCACGTAGGTCAACTTGGAGCCCAAGGCGATGCCGCACGCCAAGCCGATCAGCCCATACCAAGACCAACTCGGCTTCATTGAGCCTTCCGTCGTCGCCTGGGAAAGCGCCACGGCGCCCAACAAGAACGAGACCGCGAACACGTCGATATAGCCGTTGAATGTCTGGTAATAGACTATCGGCAAGGTGGCCGCCACGGCGGTCGTCGCCCACGCCGCGTTCCGGTTCCGTGTCAAGCTAAACGCCAAGCTGTAGGCTGACGCGAAAAGGCAAGCCGTTGAAGGCCACTGCGCCAAGAAAGCCCAGCGGTTCTGGCCCGCGGCGTAAAACCAATACATCGCCGTCTCGCCGTTCCCCGGCATCCCAAATCGCCAATTCGTTTTCTCGGAGATCGCCAACGTACCGTCCATCAACCATTGGTGCGGCAGCAGCAGATGGTACGCCACGGCATCGTAGTCGATGATGTAGCCGTCGAAAGCATTCACGGCGCCAATGAGATACGCACCGCCGATCACGGCGCCGCTCACCCACAAGTACGCCGGGATCGGATCCCGAGCCGCCGGTCGAATTTCCCTCCCGACGGTCGCACCGCGCCCGCACAACGCAACCGCTGCAGCTAGGATCGCCGCTAGGACCAGGGCCGCATGCCAAGGAGCAAGCCGCGCCGTCAGGCCAGCCATTTGCGCGCTGGCCGCGAGATGAACCGAAACCAGCAGCACAGACTCGGCGGCAATAAGACCCGCAATCAGGCGGTATCGGAAGTCAGCATTACCCAGCAGCGTCCGGCTGACGATCCAGCCCGTGAGGCCCGCCGACAACAAGCACGCGGTGAGCAGCATTACGAACCCAGCAGGCGGACGACGATCTCGCGGACGACTTCACAACTCAGCGCGAACGCCCGGCTGTTGAGCAGCCACGCTGCCAGACTCAAGGCCGACAATACCGTCAGAAGGGTGCGCAACCCGGCGCCTTCCGCCCGTCCCATGTGCACCTTGGCCAATCGTGAATACCTTTCAAACGACTCTACTGCAACTGACGAGACCGAAGTGTCTCAGTTTCGATTTCTGGAGCGTTCGTCCTTCTTTCGGAGGTCATCCCCCATATTCGTTGATTGCCCATGCGAGAGGGTCGCTGTATCGGGGAATCATTAGCCCCGTTCACGGGGCTCCTAAACTAGGCCAGCCGTTCTACGGCTGGTAACCGAACCCGGCGCGACCCTCTCCCCAGCCCGCTTCAGCGGGCTTACGGTTCTCCGCTCTTGACATGCCCTGCGTCATCAATCGCCGGAATTCAGCGCCGGGTCGGCGAACAACCACCTCCGCTCCGAGCACTCGTTCACAGAACTCGATCTCGCGCTCCACATCGGAGCATACGAGCATGGGGATGACCCGCGGCGACGTGTCGGGAATCGGTTGGATTGCGATGTCACACCCTCAACGGCAGCAGGCTCTTCGCGTGTGCCGCGGCGGCAAACTGAGACACCACCGACAAGACGCTCGCTCGCGGACCGTCGTAAGATAGCTAGAGGGAGCGAAATTCCGCTCTTTGGCATCGACAAGATGTTAGACGAACCCAGTAGTAGTCGCGGAAAGGGGCGAATGTCCGTCCGGACGCTCTCTTCAGCTGAGCGTTCGGTGACCGGCTTCGATGGAAATGGCGAGCGTCTCGACAGCTCAAGAACGCTTGGTCTACTTGACCGAGTTGACGGGTTTACGCCTCGAAGGCTCCCACGGCGACCGCCTCGGGCACATCCGGGATGTCGCTCTAGCTCCCCGCGAACATCCTCGCCGGGTCTCACGCTTCCTATTTGGCGATAGCCGCACTCGCTTCCAAGTCCGCTACGATCAGATCGCCTCCATCACCACCGAATGCATCAAGCTCTCCGACGATAACTTCGCGCCCTATTACTCTGACGATTTCCACTTGCTGCTCGCCTACGATCTGCTCGACCAGCAGATCGTGGACGTAAATGGCCACAAAGTCGTCCGCGTGAACGACGTCTCCCTGCGCATCGAGCATGCCCACAACCGCGACGAACTCTGGCTACAGGAAGTCGCGGTCGGCCTGCGCGGCGCTTTCCGCCGTCTCACCGAGGGCCTACTGCCTCGCTCAACGATTCGCAAACTGCAGATGCGGGTGCCCGAGAACCTCATTCCCTGGGAATACTGCAACATCGTTGAACCCGATCCGCAGCGCCGTCTCAAACTGCTGATTTCACACGACCGGCTCAGCTTGCTCCATCCGGCCGACCTCGCCGACATCGTCGAAGAGCTAGGGCCCGCCGAACGCGAAAGCCTATTTGAGACCTTCGGCACGGAGTTCGCCGCCCAAGCTCTCGAAGAAGTCGATCAAAAAATCCAGATCAGCATTCTCAATTCTCTCGATCAAGACCGCGCCGCGGACATCCTCCAGGAGATGGCCCCGGACTCGGCCGCCGATTTGCTCAACGCGCTCGACGAGCAACGCTCCGAAGACATCCTCGAAGAGATGGAAGACGAGCCTGCCGCCGACGTCGAGAAACTCCTGGAGTACGACGAAGATACCGCGGGCGGCATGATGACCAATTACTTCCTGGCGCTATCTCAAGACGCCACAGTGCTCCAGGCCATTGAAGGAATGCGCAAGGAAGACTATCTGGTCAAGACCCTCACGCACGTCTTCCTTGTCGACGACGACGGCAAGCTAGTCGCGACGGTCCCCGTGGGCCGATTGCTCCTCGCCGACCCCGATCAGCCGCTCAAGCCTCTTGCCTTCCGAGAGACCGCCCGCGTCGATGTCGCTTCCGATGGCGGTCGAGTGATCGAGATTTTCGATAAGTACAACTGCTACGCACTCCCCGTGGTCGACGAACTGGGCATGCTGCTCGGCGTGATCACCGCCGACGACGTCATCGCCGTCCTCAAAGAACGCTAGAAGAACGAAGACGCAACCAAGATGGATTTCCTCAAGGGCATACGTCGGCACATCGTCTTGTTCTTCGCTTTGCTCGGGCCGGGATTCATCACCGCAAACGTCGATAACGACGCCGGCGGGATCTACACCTACTCGGAAGCCGGCGCCCTGTGGGGCTACAGCCTGCTCTGGACGCTGATCCCAATTACGCTCGCGCTCATCGTCAGCCAGGAAATGTGCTCGCGCATGGGCGCCGTCACCGGCAAAGGCCTTTCTGATCTGATCCGCGAAGAGTTCGGCCTCAGAACGACTTTCGTGATCATGGTCGTGCTGCTGTTCGTGAATCTGGCCAACGTCACCGCCAACTTCGCCGGAGTCGCCAGTTCGCTCGAACTGTTTCACGTTAGCCGCTACATCAGCGTGCCCATTGGCGGCGCGATCGTCTGGCTGCTGGTAGTCAAAGGCACTTACAACAGCGTCGAGAAGGTCTTTCTAGTGGCTTCGAGCTTCTACATCGCTTACGTCGTCTCAGCGCTAGCGGTGAAGCCGGATTGGATGCGCGCACTCAAAGCCACAGTCGAGCCCGTCGTCGTTCCCGAGGCTGCCTTCTTCGCCTTGTTGGTCGGCCTCGTCGGGACTTCAGTCGCTCCTTGGATGCAGTTCTATCTGCAAGCCGCCGTGGTCGAAAAAGGCATCGACGCCAAGCACTATCGCGAGACGCGCATTGAGGTCATCCTCGGCTGCGTCGTCATGTCGATCATCGCCTTCTTCATCATCGTCGCCAGTTCGGGCGCCATCTACGACAAGGGTCCGCGGCCCATCCACCAAGCTGCTGAGGCCGCCGAAGCTCTGCGGCCTCTGGGCGAATACGCCTACATCCTGTTCGCCGGCGGCCTCATGTCGGCCTCGCTATTCGCCGCCAGCATCCTGCCGCTTTCCACTGCGTACACCGTGTGCGAGGGACTCGGCTTCGAGTCCGGGGTCGACCGCCGTTTCGACGAAGCGCCGACCTTTTATTGGCTGTATACGCTGCTCATCGTGATTGGCGGGGGATTGGTGCTGATTCCTGGGCTTCCGCTCATACGCATGATTCTCTTCTCGCAGGTCCTCAACGGCATCCTGCTCCCGGTGATCTTGGTCTTCACGCTCTTGTTGATCAACCGCAAAGACCTCATGCACGAATGGACGAATTCGCCCCTTTACAACGCCATCGCCTGGGTCACAGTAGCCGTTATGATTGTTCTCTCGTTGACGCTCGTCTGGTTCTCCATCTAATCCAGCGGCGGCTGGGTGACTCAACCCGGTAGAATTGCGTTCAAGGTATTCATGGCAAAGATCAGCATTATTAGTAGGATTCTCAATGCGGGCGTCGTCCCCATCATTCGCTGCGACACCAAAGAGCAGGCCGTCGGCGCCGCCAAGGCGATTCACAAGGGCGGACTGTCCGTCCTTGAAGTCACCATGACGGTCCCCGGCGCGTTGGGCATCCTAGAGACGCTCAAGGGCGAGTTCGGCGACAACCTGCTGCTCGGCGCGGGCACAGTGCTTGACCCCGAGACCGCTCGCGCCTGCATGCTCGCCGGCGCTGAGTTCCTCGTCACACCCGGCCTCGACGTACGCACCATTGAGATGGCCAAACGCTACTCCGTGGCCATTCTTCCCGGCGCCCTGACGCCGACCGAGATCTTGACCGCTTGGCAAGCCGGCGCCGACATGATCAAGGTATTCCCTTGCAGCGCGGTCGGCGGAGCGAGCTACATCAAGGCCGTCAAGGCGCCCCTGCCTCAGGTGCTCTTAGCTCCAACCGGCGGCGTCGATATCGACAACGTCGGTGAGTTCTTTGAAGCGGGTTCCGACGCCGTCGCCGTCGGTTCGTCCCTGGTTAAGACCAAAGCGTTGCGCGAAGGCCGCTTCGAAGAAATCGAAAAAGCCACAGCCGCCTTTGTCAAAGCCGTGGCAAAGGCCCGCCCCTAGCCGAATTCCTTGAGCGTTCTCGACGAGCTTCCGCCTGGCGCCTCTATCGTGGTCATCCGGCTGCGCTCGCTCGGCGATGCCGTCCTCACCACGCCTGCCTTACGGCTGCTTAAGACGGCTCGGCCCGATTTGCGCATCGCCGTCGTGCTCGATGACGCATTTGCGCCACTGCTCGAAGGCTCTTCCGACATCGACGAAGTCATCCGCGCCGATCGCAAGAGCCGTACGCAAGCGATTCGCGAGATCCGCAAACGCAACCCGGCGCTCTGCCTCAATCTTCACGGCGGAACATCCAGCGCTTGGATGACCGCTCTCTCCGGCGCCAAACATCGCGCCGGCTTTGCGCACTTCCGCATGGAGGCGGTGTATAACATCCGCATCCCGCGCGCGCAGGAAATCCTCGGCCTCGAACCAGACGCCGCCGTACATACCGCCGAGCACCTCGCCTCGGCGATGTTCTTCCTCGGCGTCCCGCATCAGCAAATCCCTGCAGCGCGCCTCTTCGCCGAACCTCTCCAGCGCGCTCGCCCTTACGCCGTGCTGCATATCGCCGCCGCCTACGAAACCAAGCAGTGGGCCGCGGAGCGCTTCCGCGCCGTCGCCACGCACATCGAGCAGAGGCACGGCCTTGAACCGGTCATCATCGCCGGTCCCGGCCAAGACCATTTGCTAGCCCAGTTCGCCGGTTTCACCACCATGGCCGCCCTGGGCATCCCGCAACTGATGAGCCTCATAGGCGGTGCCAGCCTCTTCATCGGCAACGATTCCGGCCCCGCGCACATCGCCGCCGCCTTCGGCAAACCCTGCGCCGTCATCTTCGGCTCCTCCAACTCCAAAGTTTGGGGACCCTGGCGAACACGCTCCCAGGTCATCGAAACGGCGTGGGATTGCAAACCGTGCCCCGGAGACCGTTGCTACGCCTTTGACGAGCCTCGCTGTATCCTTTCGATAGAGGAAGCGTCCGTGGTCTCCGCCGTGGACGCCCTGTTGCAAACGTCTTGAGCGAACTCCGCCAACTCCTGCGCTACGTACGCCCGCACGCCTCCAAGGTAGGCCTTTCGGTGTTTCTGATGGCCATCGTCGGCGCGAGCCACGGCTTAGTGGCCGTGCTCATCGAGCCCGTCTTTGATCGGGTCCTCAACCCCGGCGCCGATCATGGACCGATCCGTCTGCTGGAGCTTCCTTTCTCCTCGACGGCGATTGAACTCGGCGATCTATTGCCGGATTCGC
Organism: uncultured Bryobacterales bacterium; assembly: GCA_964649285.1. Lineage (GTDB taxonomy): Bacteria > Acidobacteriota > Terriglobia > Bryobacterales > UBA6623 > CAMPKL01. The sequence goes on from CAZYOX010000020.1 coordinate 16,172, forward strand.
TCGACGACGTTTGGGCCATGATCGCCGTCGCCATTCTCGGCGTCTTCCTCATCAAAGGCGTCTGCGACTTCTTCGGCAACTACTTGATCAACTATGCGGGCTTGGCCGGCGTGCGCGATCTGCGCAACCACGTCTACCAAGTCGTTCTCAACCAGTCGCCGGCGTTCTTTCAAACGCGGCATACCGGCAAGCTCATCTCTTCGCTGGTCAACGACATCGAACGCATCCAAGTCGCTCTATCGCACATCCTCGCCGATCTGTTGCGCCAAGGCTTTATCGTCATTGCCTTGCTTTGGGTCTTGATCCAGACCGACTGGCGTCTCGCGCTCGTCAGCCTCACCGTGCTGCCTGCCGTGCTCATCCCCACGTCGCGCATTGGACGCCGCATCCGCTCCACCACGCGCCGCGCCCAAGATGATCTCGGAGACCTCACCCAAATCCTGCACGAGACCATCGAAGGCAATCGCGTCGTCAAGGCCTTCGGCATGGAAGCCTACGAAGAAGGCCGCTTCCGCTCCGCCGCCAACCGTCTCTTCCGCAGCAGCCTGCGCTACGTCCGCCAACAGGCCGTCGCCTCGCCGCTCATTGAGGTGTTCGGCGCCCTGACCATCGTCGGCCTGCTCAGCTACGTACGCCAGCAGCAGATGACCCCAGGCCAATTCACCACTTTCGTGGTAGCGCTGCTGATGCTCTACCAACCCGTCAAACGGCTCAACGGCATCTACAACATTTTCCAGCAAGCGATCGGCTCATCCCAGCGGGTCTTCGAATATTTGGCGCATCCCCATGACGTGGCCGAATCTTCGAGCGCCGCCAACGTGCCGCCCTTCTCTCACGACATCGTTTTCGAGAAAGTAAGCTTCCACTACCCTGAACACGAGAACGAGCCCACCCTTCGCGACATCGACCTCACCGTCAGCGCCGGCGAAGTCGTCGCTATCGTCGGCCCCAGCGGCTCCGGCAAATCCACGCTGCTCAATCTGCTGCCGCGATTCTTCGATCCCACCGCCGGACGCATCCTCATCGACGGCGCCGATCTCAAGTCGCTCAAGCTCAGCTCCCTTCGCGCACAGATCGCCGTCGTCACCCAAGAGACGTTTCTCTTCGACGAGACCGTCTTCAACAACATCGCCTACGGACAACCCAACACGCCCCGCGAAAAAGTCGTGCGCGCCGCCCAAGCCGCCATCGCCTCCGACTTCATCGAGGCCATGCCCGACGGCTACGAAACCAACCTCGGCGAACGCGGATACCGGCTCAGCGGCGGTCAACGCCAACGCATCTCCATCGCCCGCGCTCTGTTGAAAGACGCTCCCATTCTGCTGCTTGACGAAGCCACCTCGCACCTCGACACCGAGTCCGAAATGCTCGTCCAACAAGCGCTAGGCAACTTAATGAAAGGCCGCACCGTGGTCGTCGTCGCCCACCGCCTCTCCACCATCCGCAGCGCCGACAAAATAGTGGTCATCGAAGACGGCAAAATCGTCGACATCGGCAAACACGACCGCCTACTAACCTCCTCCCCCGTCTACCAACGCCTCTTCGAACTACAATCCGCCGACCGCCTGGACTAACCTGGCGCCGCCGCTATCTCACTCCTACTTCCGCTTTCCGCCGGCAAGTCCGCCAGCCTTCCGCGAACGTGCCGCGGATTTCCGCTTTTGCATCAGGGCAGCGACAACACGATCAGCTCTGCGGGAAGGTCGGCACCGCCAGTCGGAACGGCGATAAACTGCTTGCCGTTCAACGTATAGGTCATCGGGGCACCAGTGGCGTTGCCTTGCAGCGAGACTTCTCCGACCACTTCACCGGTCGCCTTGTCGAAGGCCACGAGCCCTGGGTCGGGGGCAACGAAGTCCCGCCCTGTAGGCGACTCCTGCTGCGAGTCGGGCTCGCGCGGGTCGATTTCCTGGCGCCTTGTAACTCCCTCTTGCCCAACTATGAGCAAGGTCTTTGTCAGCAGCAAATGGCCGCGGGCGGGACGCCCTACGGGCGGCAGGTCCAGGTCCCGCAGCACCGGATTGCTCCGGGCCAGATCGCCCAGGGGCGCCATCCAACGGTGTTCGCCGGTGTTTAAGTCGATCGCGGTTACGCGCCCGTAAGGCGGTTTCCAAAGGGGAACGCCCTGCATGGTCTCCATTGGTGCAGGCGATCCCACGAAGGGCACAGGCAACCGCGCATCCGGTTTCGAGATCGTTACGGATAGCGGGCTCGTAACCGATGACACGTAAGCGATGCCCGTCTCGGGATCAAACGCAGCGCCCGCCCAGCTCGCTCCTCCAGCCCACCCGGGCATCTCAATCGTCGGCTTCTCCAGCGAATGCGGCGTGAAGAGCGGACCATAGTTGTACCGCGACAAGACCGCCAGTGCCTGCTCGCGCAGTGCAGGCGTAAAGTCGATCACGTCGTCTTCGCTAACTCCCTGCCGGTCGAATGGCGCCGGCTTCGTAGGGAAAGGCTGCGTTGCGGATGATCGCTCGCCGGGAATGCTGGACTGGGGAACAGGCCTCTCTTCCATCGGCCAGATGGGTTCGCCGGTCACACGATCGAAGACATAAACAAAAGCCTGCTTGGTCACCTGCGCCACGGCTTTGACAGGCTCGTCGTTTACCGTCACGTCGACAAGATTCGGAGCCGCGGGCAAGTCGTAATCCCACACGCCGTGATGGGCTATCTGAAAATGCCAGATTCGCTGGCCGGTCAGCGCGTCGAGACAGACCAAGCTCTCCCCAAAGAGTCCGTCTCCAGGCCGGCCGCCTCCGTAGAAGTCATTCGCAGGTGTGCCGAAGGGCACGTAGACATAGCCCAACTCCTCATCCGCGCTCATCATCGTCCAGGCGTTCGCCGCGCCCGTCGTTCTCCAAGACTCCTCCGCCCACGTCTCGTGGCCGTACTCGCCCACCTGCGGGATGGAATGAAAAACCCACAATTGCCGGCCCGTGCGGACATCAAAGCCGCGCACATCGCCAGGCGGCATTTCGCTCTCAACGGGAACGTCGTGGACCTTGGACCCCATGACCACGACATCGCGACAGACGATAGGAGGGGAGGAAACGCCATAGAGGTCTCGGTTTACGGGACGCCCCAGCCCTTGGGTCAAGTCAACTCGCCCTTGCTCGCCGAAAGTTGCGATGGGCTCGCCGGTATTGGCGTTTAAGCAGATCAGGTAACCGTCGCCTGTACCGAACAAGATTCGCTGATCGTCACCATCCGCCCAGTACGCAACTCCTCGATGCACGAAACCGTTATTCGAAGGGGTTCCGTTCTTCCACGCTTCAGGGTCGAACAGCCAGACTGTCTCGCCAGTGGCCGCATCGATAGCGGCGACCTGCGCCATAGAGGTGCTGGCGTACAGCACGCCGTCCACCATCAACGGTGTTGACTCCCACGCCCATGTCCTGAGGTTGGGATTCTCTCGCGTAATCGCTTCGTCGGGAGAGCGCCATTTCCAAGCTACCGTGAGGCCTCTGAAATTCTCTGAGTCAATTTGCGCAAGCGACGAATATTTCGAACTGGCCTTATCGCCCGCATAGCTCAACCACTGCGAGGCCAATTTCCCGTCGCTGGTTTCAGGCGAATCAGCCGTGCACGCCGCACCTGCCGCTATAACGGGCCCAGCTACCAGCGCCACGCCCGCTTTCAGCGCTTCACGCCTGGTCGGCCTGCGAGGAAGGCCGCTTTGTTTGGAGCCGCGATAGGTATGATGCATCAAAGTTGTCCTCTAGTCTCATAGCCGCCCTTTTTGTTCGGCGCGATTTTCCCTGCCTCAGAGTAGGCTTATCAGAGTGGCTCTGAGAATGTGTTGGAAGTACAAGGGCTTATGAATAGAATTCATAAATGGACCGAGACAGTCTCGCCGGCCTCACCTTCTTGCTCATGGTTGCGGAGGAGCGAAGCTTCACCCGTGCCGCGAAGCGTTTGGGCGTCTCTCCTTCGGCTGTGAGCCATGCGATCCGTGGGCTGGAGGAAAGGATGGGTGTGCGTCTGCTCTCGCGGACCACGCGTAGCGTCGCACCGACGGAGGCCGGGGAGCAATTAATTGCACATGTTAGCCCTGCCTTCGCCGATGTTGGCGAGGCGATGCATAAGGTTTCTCGATTCGTCGACAAGCCGGCGGGGCGCATTCGCCTACTGGCACCGCGGCTAGCCGCAACGACCGTACTCGCGCCGAAACTAGGGCAGTTCGCCCGCAACTATCCTGATGTCTTGCTCGACGTTACTACCGATAACAGCCGTATCGACATCGTCGCTGCCGGGTTCGACGCAGGGATCCATTTCGGCGAATACATCGAGAAGGACATGATCGCCGTGCGCGTCTCCCCGGACCACGTGCCAGCGATCGTGGGTTCTCCAGAGTATTTCGAATCGCATCCGCAGCCTAAGTCGCCGCGCGATCTGCTCGGCCATCGATGCATCAACTTTCGTCTGGGGTCCTCGGGCCTGTACCGGTGGGAATTCGAAAAAGGAAAGAAGTCGCTTTCTGTCGGCGTCAACGGATCGCTGATCGTCGATGACCTGGACTTGTTGACCCGTGCCGCAGTCGATGGCGTGGGCCTCGCCTACATTGATATGGATCATGTTGCCCCCTACCTCAAGAGCGGGGCCCTGAAACGAGTGCTCGCGGCCTGGTGTCAGCCGTTTGCCGGCTTCTTCCTTTACTATCCGAGTCGACGCCAGAAGTCTGCGGCTCTCTCCGCGTTGATCGATGTTTTTCGGGTTAGCCCAAGCTCCAATTGATCCGGGGACGGAACCCAAAGACCTTGAGCAAACCAACTGCACGGAGGAAGAGATCGCAACGCGCGCAATGCGGGACTGCCTCGCAATCACACTATGCGAGGCAAGTCGGGCAAGTCGGGACTGCCTCGCAATTCGATTGAACGGCGGAAGAAGACGGAAGAAGGAGAAAACTGGGGAAAACTGGGGACAGGCTACAGATTTTGGCCGCGGCTGCCGCGCCCTCTGAAATTGAAAGCCCGAAGAAAGGGGTCAACGCCTTTTGTATTGGGTGTGACCTGCACCCCCAAACTGAAACAGAGAAACTAGTGACGGCTCTGAGAGA
>CAZYOX010000021.1:0-21210 GCA_964649285.1 uncultured Bryobacterales bacterium
CGTGGGCAAAGAGCTATTCTTTGCCGTCACCCAACGCGGAGTGGTGATCCTGCAAGACAAGTCCACAGTCGCGCCCGAGACCATCAGCGCGTGGACGAAGACGGACGCGACGGCAACGGAGCGAGTAGAACTCGATTCGTCGCGAGTGGACTTGGACTTCCGCGAGCTCGTGCCGCTCTCCGCTCTGCGCACCGCCGACTCCGGCGTAAAGGTCGGGCCAAAGGCCGCCAATCTCGGGCAGCTGTCCTACTACTTCCCCGATCGCGTGTCCCCCGGCTTTGTCATTCCCTTCGGCGTCTATCGCGAACACATTCGCAACGCCAAAGATGTCTCGGGAGTTTCGATTGAAGATCTCATCGCAGCGGCGTTCGAACGTGCTGAGCAGTTGCGCGCCGACGGGGCGGACCCAGCGGCCTTCCAAGCGGACGTGTATCCGCGCCTGGCGCAAATTCGCCAACGCATCCAGCGGATTCCCCTGGACGATGCCTTGGCGGCGGAGATTGCCCGCCGAGTGCGCGACGATCTGGATGCGGGCGTCCCCGGTAAGCCGGGAGTTTTTATTCGCAGCGATACGAATGCGGAGGACTTGCCTGGCTTCACCGGAGCGGGTCTGAACCTGACTGTCCCGAATCAGGTCGGCATCGCCAACATCTTGCAATCGATCAAGAACGTCTGGGCCTCTCCTTTCACGGAACGCGCTTTTGAATGGCGCAGCAGGGTTTTCTCAGGGGCGCAGCGCGTCTATCCGTCGGTGATCGTCATGCGCTCGACGCCTTCCGAAAAATCGGGCGTGATCGCAACGGTGAATCTCGATACCGGCGACCAGAGCGCCATTACCGTCAACGCAAGCGAGGGAGTCAGCGCTGTCGTGGACGGCGGCGTGGCCGAGTCTCTATTGCTTGAAGCCGATGGCGACGTGAAGCTGCTGCACCAGGGACGCGCCAGCTACCGTAAGGTGCTGAGTCCATCGGGCGGGCTGGCGAATCTTCCTCCCCTTGGCGAAGACGAACTCCTCGGAGCCGAGGAGATACAGCAGGTTCGCGACATCGTCCGACAGGTCGAGCAGAAGTATCCCCCGGTCTACGCCGAGAACGGCGACAAGCTGCCGTGGGATATCGAATTCGGGTTTGTAGGCGGGCAATTGCAGCTGTTCCAGATCCGGCCGCTGGTTCGCTACAGCGAAATCAAGACGCTTGGAGCGCTCGCAGCCCTCGAGGGGGAATCGAAACCTGTCGAGGTCGTGCGGATGGACGGATCGCTATGAACCCCAAGCGATTAGGTGCGGTCGTGTTGGCGCTTGGTTGCGGTTTGGCAATCTCGCAGGCGTTTTCTTATCCGTTGGACGGCTACGAACATACGCGCATCGGGCGGCTATTGGGGTACCGCCTGGCTCTCGACGGGAAGATCAAGTCTTCGGTGCGGCTCCCGCCGGGAGGACTTCTTGGCATCGCTGACGTCAAGTTGCGCCTCGCCGGTCGTAACGAAGCCTTTGACGTCACCGAGCGCACGGCAAAGGACTCCAATCTCCAAGCAGGACTGGAGCGCATCTTCGCTTCGCGAGACCCGTCCTACGGGATCGCGATTCTCGACATTACCGACCCGGCGCATCCGCGTTATGCCGCCTTGCGCGAGTATGAGACGAGAATCCCCGGCAGCATCGGCAAGCTGCTTGTGGCGACCGGATTTTTCGAGGCGCTGAGACAGCGCTATCCCGAAGACGTCGAGGCGCGTAGCCGCCTGCTGCGAGACACTGTCGTCGTCGCCGATCGCTTCGTGAATGCGGACGGCAAGACGGCTCCGTTCTTTAAGCAAGGTGATGAGGCCGTGGTGAATCGGCGAATCGTCATCGGCGACCGGCTAAGCCTTTGGGAATGGCTCGACAACATGTTCTCGGTCAGCTCGAATGCAGCCGGGTCAACCGTTTGGAAGCAGGCGATGTTGCTGAGAAAGTTCGGAGCCGAGTATCCGCCGACGCTTGAGCAAGAGCAGGCGTTCCTTACCGGCACTCCCAAGCCGGAGCTCGGAGAATACGCCAGGGCAACGTTGGAGATGCCGCTGCGACGAGTGGGGCTGAATGCGGAGCGTCTGAAGTTGGGTACCTTCTTTACGAGCGAGGCCTCCAAAGTGATCCCCGGCGCTAGTAGTCTCGCTTGTCCGTTTGAGTTGCTGCGTTGGCTTGTGAAGATGGAGCAAGGGAAGTTGGTCGATGCTTGGTCCAGCCTTGAGATCAAGCGGTTGATGTATTTTTCGCGGCCGCGCTACCGTTACGCTTCGTCGCCGTCGCTGTCCAAAGCCGCTGTGTTCTTTAAGTCGGGTTCGCTATTTCGTTGCAAGCCGGAAGAGGGCTTCACCTGCAAGGCTTATGCCGGCAACGTGACCAACTTGATGCACAGCGTGGCCGTGGTCGAGTCGGGCCAGAAGATTTACTTGGCGGCGATGATGTCGAATGTACTGCGCGTCAATTCGGCAGTCGAACACCAGACGGTAGCCGGGGAGATAGAGAAGTTATTGCAGTCGCAGTAACGAGCGGCGGCGCGGTAGGGACCACCAACGAGTCGAGTTCGCGGATGAGGCGAACCAAGATGTCGCCTCCGTTCGGCGCTTCTACCAGGGCGACGGCGATATAGCGTTTGTTGCCGGCTTCAATCAAAGCAGCATCGGAGTGCCAGTTTCTCCAGGTTCCTGATTTGCGGTAGATCTTGCGGCCGGATCTCGTGGCCAGGCCTTTGACGAACTTGTGCACGATGCCGGGGTTAGACAAGATGCGCTTCATCTCCGCGCTGTACTGCGGGCTCACCAACTCGCCGCGATCCAGCATCGCGAAAAAGCGCGTCACCTGGTAGCTGTTCGCCGCATGGGATAGGTGATGGAGCGGATCGCGCTGCCAGCGGTCATTGGGCCCGCCGTAGCCTTTGCCGATCCAAAGCCCGCCTTCGTGCTCCATGTCATAGAGTTTGTAACGGTCAGACGTCAGCGTCCGAGCGATGTACTCGAAGCCGACTTGCTGGATGGCCCACGACGCAGCCGTGTTGCTCGAGTTGCGGATCATTTTCGTCAACTGGGTCCGCTCGTCGTCGCCGTAGAGCATGCCGCCTTCGGCGATCTTCTGGAAGTTGGCCAACAGCACCGCGATCTTCGGCAGGCTCGCGGCGTAAATCATCTCGTGGTCGTTAACGCCGGCATAGCGGCCGGAGCCAGACAACTCGTAGAGCGAGATGGCCACGCGCTTTTGGGCGACTAGTTGCGTGAGCGACAGGCGCCGCGTCACGCGCTGCAATGCTTCCCGCAGGTCCTGGTCTGTCGGCGGCAAGTCCGTAGCCGCAAAAGAGGCAATGGGCATCGCTCCGATGAGGATGAGCAGAATCTTGGCGAAGGAACAGAGCCAGCGGGAATTTTGCATGAGCCTCAGACAGGACCGATCAGCGCCGCCATCTGCTCGATCGCGGCCCGGTCGAAATTTCTCCCCGTAGGGTAGCAGCCCCAAGCAAATCGCGGGTCGGTGATTGACCTGAGGCCTCCACGGCCACGATCGTTCCGCGATAATCCGGACGCACTTCTCGAAACGCATACGATTCTCAAGCAGTCTTGTTCAGGTAGAGAAGCAGGATCCTACTGCATGAGTCGTCTGGCGCCATCGATCACGGGAAGGTAGTCTTATGGAGCGTAGAGTCGTCCCGTCGGGGCACATCGTTTCAATCGGATACTCTGAAGCGGAGATGATACTGGAAGTGGAATTTGCGGAGGGAAAGATTTATCGATACTACGACGTGCCGTCGTCAGAGTATCTGGCCCTCATGAATGCCTCTTCCCATGGCGCCTACTTAAATCAGTACATTCGCAACACATACCGCTATGAGCAGATGTAGGGTCCGAGGAAACCGACCCAGCTGCTTCGGGCGAGATGCAGTGAATTGGACCTTGGCTCCCCACGCTATTTTGGAGTTGGAGTGGACCCCGCTGCATGTGGTGAAGATCGCGGACGTTCGACGTGTGGCAGGGCGATTGTTAGACGGCGTGATAGCGGCCGATGGCTTTGCGCCCGTGGTCGCGGATTTCGTTGACGACTTCGGCGATGACGTCGCCGAAGTGTTGGCCGACAGGGAAGATGCGCACGCCCATGCGTTCCGCGCCCGGGTCGTCCGTGGGCGCTCCTTGTCCGCCGATGAACAATGGCATACCTGACGGGAGTTCTCCGAGCAGTTTACGGAACGAGAGCCGGTGCAAATCGTAGACGGCGCGGCGAGTCACTGACAGCAGCGTTGCAGAGGGTTCCAAGACCTGCCAGGCCGAGCGCAGGTCGTCGAGGGGCAACGCGGCGCCCAGGAAGGTCACGCGCAGGCCGTTGCGGCAAAGCCAATAGGCGGCGATCAAGGCGCCGAGTTGGTGATATTCGTCCGGGAAGCAAGCGACGACCACCGGCCGCCATTCGGAATGCGACGGCTCGGCGGTCTCGACCATCCTGCGCAGGCGGTGGACGAAGATGCCGCTTGCCAGATGTTCGCTGGCGACGCTGCAGCGCCCCGCAATCCAAAGGTCGCCAATCTCTTTGGCGGCGGGGAGAATCAGCCCGGAGACGACGTGCTCGGGGGACGTGTTGGCGAACGCGTCGTCGAGCGCTCGGTTGATCGCTGCGCTGTCCATCGCCAACGCGGCGCCGACGATGGTTTGCGAGCCGCGCTCGAGTTCGGTGGAAATGGCGACGTCTCCGCCGACGCCAATTGACGGGAGCGCGGCGCCTTGCACGGGAGGCCTTGCTCCCCGCGGCGCATCGAGCAGGAACTCGCGGCCAAGGCCGGCGATTTCGCCGATCGAGCGCCCCTCGGACATGAGATTCTTCACGCGCCGTAATACGGCCAAGTCGTCTTCGGTATAGAGGCGGTGGCCGCCGGCGCCGCGCAGGGGTTGCAGCAGGCCGTGGCGTCTCTCCCAAGCGCGGAGCACTTCGGGCGAGAATTCCGTGAGGCGCGCGATGGTGCGCATCTTGAATGGCCCTTTTTCGCTTGCTGAATCCGTCATCGTGCGTCTGACGCCCCCGCTGCCAGGGGGACCGACCGTTGAAACGATATTGCCCACGCGGACCTCATATGTACTGATCTAGCGGCCATTGACAATAAATATACATTTTCTTGGCAAGAGCGATTTCGGCGCTCCAACGGAACTTGCAAGTTGGAATAGGATGAGCCGATGGCGCAGGTGACTGACAAGACGAAGACGTTGCTGGCGGCGTATCTTCAGCGGCTGCTCCCGGGCACGAAGGTCGAGCGACTTTCCGCGCTGGGGGAAGACGCAGCGGAAGCGGATGGCGCTGACAAGGCGTTCGGCTATGGCCAGCCGATCCTCGTCGAACTGCGAGGCGCGGGCGGGGAGTCGCGGAAGCTCGTTTTCCACGTAGCGAAGCCCAACTCGTTCGGTCACGACCGGCGAGCGGATCGGGCGGAGGACGCGGTGTTGTCCTTCGATACGTTCGGAAAGATACCAAAGCACGCTGCGGCATTGGATTTCGGCGCGATGCTCCCCGAAGAATTGTTGTCGCTCAGAACCGCCGGCGAGTTCTTCACGATCACGGAATACGCCGAGGGGGCGCCGTACGCGGAGGAGCTGGCGGCGATTGTGTCGAGGGCAGGGCTGGGCGACCAAGACCTGGACCGATGCACCACGCTGGCGGAGTATCTCGCGGATCTTCATTCGGAGAAGATCGCTGACCGGGACGCGTATCGCCGTTCGATCCGCGATCTGGTCGGTCACGGCGAAGGGATATTCGGTTTGGTCGACAACTTCCCTGGCGACGTCGCCGGGGCGCCGAAGGAACGTATCGATCGCCTGGAGAGCCAATGCGTCGCATGGCGCCGCCGCCTGCGCGGCAGGGAGGCACGGCTGTCACGCATTCACGGCGACTTCCACCCGTTTAACATTCTCTTCAGCACGGACGGCGTGTTGACCTTATTGGACGCCAGCCGCGGCTGCCAAGGCGACCCCGCTGATGACGCGACGTGCTTGGCCGTCAACTATCTTTTCTTTGGGTTGGAACATGCAATGCCCGAGGCTTTTCGGGCGCTTTGGCATCGCTTTTGGGAGCGCTACCTGGACAAGAGCGGCGATCAGGAAATCTTGTCGATCGCGCCTCCGTTCCTTGCCTGGCGCACGCTCGTACTGACGAACCCGGTATGGTATGCGAATGTTTCGTCCACGACGCGCGAGGCGTTGTTGGGTCTTGCGGAGGATTCTTTGGATTCAGGACGTCTTGATTTGGCCGCGGCCGCCGGGTTGCTGAGATGAGCGGCCTTGTCGTTTGGTTCACCGGTCTCCCCTCATCAGGCAAAACGACCCTGGCGCGCGAGACGCTTTGTCTCCTTCGCGCCGCCGGCGAACCGTGCTGCCTGCTGGACGGCGACGAAGTGCGCGAATGTCTGCACCCTGCCCCCGGCTATGGAGCAGAATCACGAACGGATTTCTACAAGACGCTGGCAGCGTTAGCGGCGCTGCTTTCGCGGCAAAGCTTAGTGGTCGTGGTGGCCGCGACGACGCATCGTCGCGCCGATCGACAGACTGCCCGCGAAATGGCGGACCGGCGGTTCGTCGAAGTCTTCGTCGATACGCCGCTTCACATTTGTGAGGAGCGGGACGCCAAAAGGCTCTATGCGAAGGCCCGGGCCGGGGAAATCGAGAATTTCCCTGGCGTACAAGAACCCTATGAACCTCCGGGCGATGAGGTCCTGCGAATTGTATCCAGCGATCTCACAAGAGAAGCGCCGCGTTTGCTGGAAGAAATTCGGCTCAGGCTTGCCGTCTCGTAGGACCTTGGCAGAAGGGATCCGGGCCTTGGAAGACGCCAATGACCCTATCCATGGGGCGGCCGAAACGGAAGGGATCGTCGCGCTAATAGGAAATCGAAATGAACTCGCCAAATTAAATTTAGGAAGTTGATGCTAGGAATAACCCGTATCTTTGATTAGATGCGTTATCCGGCATAAGTGTTTCAATAAAAAGGATGTCGCTCTCGTTCTGTCCGCTTTGACGCTCAACGCGGCAAGCAAAGATTTTTCCGTCTGTGCGTACATTTTTCACAGTAAGACGACGGCAGGCGGAGAGGGGTTCGGGGGCGGCCTTCGGATCGCAGCCATTCCTGCGATGCCGGGCGACTCTTTGGCGTCCTGGTTCGAAAGAGCGATTAGTACTGTAAGCCGCCTAAATCGAACGCCTTAGGCGTTTCGATCGCACGCCGCCAGGCCGCACCGCAGCGGGTCACTCCGAGGCAAACGGCCCCGCCTACAAGTTCTGAGAATGTGACTCCCGAGTTTGGCGCCCGAATCGCCTATATGGGCACGTGACTACGAGAGACCGGAATCCCCACCTGAGAAAAATTCAGGACGAGCATGAGCAGCAGTCAAGCCGCACGAGCACGCGCCTCGCCGTTCGGGGCAAGTTTCTATACCTCGGCGATCAGAAGTTTTATCTGCGCGGCGTGACTTATGGCACATTCGCGCCCGACGAAAATGGCGACCAATACGGAACACCCCAAACCGTTTATGCGGATTTCGCCGCGATGGCGGAGCAGGGGATCAATTGCGTCCGTACTTACACCGTTCCGCCGCGCTGGCTGCTAGACATCGCCCACGACCACGATCTGAAGGTCATGATTGGACTGCCGTGGGAACAACACATCACCTTTCTCGACGACAGCAAGCGCTTAGCAAGCATCTACCAAAGGGTTCGTGAAGGCGTTCGCTCGTGCGCCGATCACCCCGCGGTAGCATGCTTTGCCGTGGGTAACGAGATCCCCGCGTCGATTGTGCGTTGGTACGGCCGTAAGCGTTGCGAGCAACATCTCAAGCGTCTATGTGAAGTCGTGAAGGCGGAAGACCCGCAAGCGCTGGTCACTTACGTCAACTACCCGACCACGGAATACCTGGACCTGCCGTTCTTGGACCTGACGTGCTTCAACGTCTTCTTGGAGGCCCGTCCGAACTTCGACGCCTACTTGTCGCGTCTGCAAAACGTCGCGGCCGACAAGCCTTTAGTCATCACCGAAATCGGTCTCGACAGCATGCGCAACGGCGAGCAAGAGCAGGCTCGAACGCTGGCCTGGCTGTTGGAAAGCGCTTTCCAGGGCGGCTGCGCGGGAGCGTTCGTTTTCTCTTGGACCGACGAGTGGAACCGCGGCGGTCATGAAGTCGTGGACTGGGACTTCGGTCTAACGTGCCGCGACCGCACTGCCAAGCCGGCTCTGGAGGCGGTTCGTAAAGCCTTCGCCAACGTCCCACATCCTCAAGAGCAAGCTTGGCCGCGCATCTCCGTTGTGGTTTGCAGCTACAACGGCAGCCGAACGATCGGGGAGACGTTGGAGCACATCGCCGCTCTCGACTATCCCAACTTCGAAACGATCGTCGTCGACGACGGTTCTGGGGACAACGTTTCTGAAATTGCGACCCGCATGGGCGTCGATCAACTCATTCGCGTGCGGAATGGCGGCCTGTCGCGTGCGCGCAACCTGGGGTTGCATGCGGCCACGGGCGAGATTGTCGCGTACATCGACGACGACGCTTATCCCGATCCGCACTGGTTGCAGCATCTTGCGCATACGTTTATGACCACGAATTTCGCCGCCGTCGGCGGCCCCAACCTGCCGCCTCCGGGCGACGGTTGGATTGCCGACTGCGTGGCGAACTCGCCCGGCGGTCCTACTCACGTTCTGCTTTCCGACCGCGAGGCCGAACACATCCCCGGGTGCAACATGGCCTTCCGCAAGGATAAGCTCCTGGCCATTGGCGGCTTCGACGCCCAGTTCACCGTGGCTGGCGACGATGTCGATGTGTGCTGGGGGCTGCAAAAGTGCGGCTGGAAGCTCGGATTCAATCCGGCCGCAGTGGTTTGGCACCACCGCCGCAACTCGGTTCGTACCTATTGGAAGCAGCAACAAGGTTACGGCCGAGCAGAGGCCTTGCTCGAGCGCAAGTGGCCCGAGAAGTACAACATCGCCGGCCACTTGAGCTGGCAAGGCCGTCTGTATGGAAATGGCCACTCGTGGGTGCTGATGCGCAGCGGTCGCGTCTACCACGGAGTTTGGGGCAGCGCCCCTTTTCAACTACGCGATCGCGAGACTCCCAGCATGCTGGAGTACTTGCCTTTGATGCCGGAGTGGGTCCTGGTTGTAGCGGCGCTCGCCGTGCTCTCGGCGCTCGGTCTCGTGTGGACGCCTCTGTTGGCTGCAATTCCCTTGTTTGCCGTTGCGGCGGGGGCGCCGTTCCTTCACGCCATCCTTAGCGCGCGCCGGACTCCTGTCTCGGCGGAAGCGACCACGCCGTGGCAACGCTTTCGCCGTAAGAGCGTGATCGTTCTCATGCATGCCTTTCAACCGGTTGCGCGGCTTTGGGGACGGCTCCATCACGGCATCACGCCTTGGCGGATGCGCGGAGGCCTGCAATACGCGATTCCTCGCCCGCGAACCTTCACTGTTTGGTCGGAGCACTGGCGCAGCCAGGAGGCATGGCTGACTTCCATCGAGTCGACGATGAAGCAGAGCAAAATGCCAACGGTACGCGGCGGCGACTACGACGAGTGGGACTTGGAAGGATGCGGCGGCCTTTTTGGCGGCGCACGCCTGCGGATGGCTCTAGAAGAACACGGTGAAGGCCGTCAAATGGCCCGTTTCCAAATCCGCCCCAACGTATCGGCCTTGGCGACAGCGCTGGTTTGCCTCTTCGGAGGGTTGGCAGCGCTGGCGGTGGTCAGTCAAGTAAGCTTCGCGACAATCGTCCTGAGCCTGACCACGCTGGTGATCGCGTTTGGAACTTTGGACCAATGCGGCGCCGGCGTCGGCAGTTGTCTCCACGCCCTGGCCGTCGAAGAGATGGCTGAATTCGCCGCTCTGGAGAAGGAACGCTGCGCTGCCAAGACGGCGGCGGACGCAGTCGAAGACACGCCCTCCTGGGCGACTGATCGCGCCGTTCGCAAGCCTCGCCGAATGCATCCCGACCGGCACGTGCACGGCACTCCGGGTTGGGTGATTCCCGAACTGATGTCAGCAGCTCAGGCGGTCCGCGAAGGCCGGCCTACCTAGGGGTTTGCAGGCGGTTGTGAAAGCCGAAATACAAAGCGGAATGAGCGGCGCTCGACGCCATGACTCAAAGACGACGCGGGCCGCTTCCAGTGCGCTGCGCACATTGCCTTTGATCCTGAAGCAGTGGCGCATGTTGTCAGTGATCCTGTTGCTGACGGCCTCCGCGGCGGCGGTGGCGGCCATCCAACCTTTGCCGATGAAGCTTCTGGTGGATTACGGCTTGGGTTCGGATCCGGTCCCGACAGGCCTGCGATCTTTCCTGTCGGCGCTGTCGTTGGAATCCTCGCCGCTGACGCTGGTGATTCTCTCTGGATTGGCGGGCATCGCCATCTTCGCGATCAACGCGGCGCTTGAAGCTGGTCTCGTGACCGCTTGGTCTTCCGCTGGTCAGCGCATGGTTTACGCGCTGGGAGGCGCGGTGTTCGCCCGTCTCCAGCGTTTGTCTATGCGCTTCCATTCCAAGCGCAGCGTCGGCGATTCGTTAGGCCGCGTCAGCGATGATGCTTGGTGCGTTTATACGTTGGCGAACGGGCTGTTGATCTCGCCCGTTTCGCAGATCCTGAAACTCGGCGCGGTCGGGTTCGTTGCCTGGCAACTAGACCCTCAATTGGCGATTTTGTCTTTTGCTGCGGCGCCGGCGCTGGCCGGGTCGACTTTGTTTTTCAGCAAGCGCCTTAAGAATCGCGCGAAGCTTGGCCGCGAAGCGCAGTCGCGCATCATGAGCTTCGTCCATCAGACGATCACCTCGATTCCGGTGGTCCAGACTTTCGGGGCCGAAGAGAGAAACACGAGACGCTTCCAGGCGTTGTCTGAGGACGTCGTCGACCTTTCGCAGCGCCGCGCATTGCTCAACAGCAGCTACGGCATGGTCAACGGCTTGGCGACGACCGTTGGCTCGGGCGCCGTCTTGTATGTCGGCGGACTTCGCGTCTTGGACGGATCGTTGTCCCTCGGTACGTTGCTTATCTTCATCTCGTATATGAAGACCTTGCAGGATGCCGCTGAGGGCCTGCTCAAGATCTACAGCGGGCTTAAGGCTGTCGAAGCCAGCACGGATCGCATCCACGACATCCTTGACGCCGACGATGAAGTGCTCGATACGCCGGATGCCAAGCCCATGCCGGCGCGACTATCGAGCCAGGGCCGTTGGGTGAGTCTGAACAATGTCACGTTCGGCTATGAAGAAGGCCGGCACGCTCTGGACAGCGTCAGCTTCGACGCCATGCCTGGCGAAACCGTGGCCTTGGTCGGCTCGACCGGAGCGGGCAAGAGCACCATCGCCGCGCTGATGTTGCGCTTCTTCGATCCGCAAGAAGGCAGCCTAATGATCGACGGCGTCGACATCCGCGAGATCCGAGCATCCGCACTTCGTTCCGAGATCGCTGTCGTACTTCAAGACCCTTACCTGATGCCCCTCAGCGTCGCCGCGAATATCGCTTACGGGCGCCCGGAGGCGATGCGCGAAGAAATCATCGCCGCTGCTGTCGCGGCTAATGCGGATGAATTCATCCGCGCCCTGCCCGAAGGCTACGACACGGTGATCGGCGAGCGCGGGGCAAGTTTGTCCGGTGGCCAACGGCAGCGCATCTCCATCGCGCGAGCGCTGCTGAAGGACGCACCGATGCTCATCCTCGACGAGCCTACCTCTGCGCTAGACGCCAAGACGGAAGCCTCTGTGATGGAGGCGCTCGAACGCTTGATGGTCGGCAGAACGACCATCATTATTGCGCACCGCCTCTCGACGATCCGACGAGCGGACCGCATCGTGGTGCTGGAACACGGGCGCGTGGTCGAACAGGGCGACCACGACGAATTGTTGGAGATCCAAGGGGCCTATCGACGGTTCTACAGTTTGCAATCGGACGAAGAACCTGCCCAAAAGGCGGCGGCATGACAAGTTGGCGCCAACGCTTGGCGGGTTACGCCAGCCCGCATAAAGGTTCGATTGCGTTAGTCGTCGGCCTGACGCTCGTGGATGCGGCTCTTAATGTGATTAAGCCGTGGCCGTTGAAGTTGATCGTCGACTCCGTCTTGGCCGATGAGCCGTTTCCCCCAGCGGTCGCGTGGATTGCCGAATGGTCGCAAAACATGACGGCGTCCACGGTGGTGGCTTGGCTGGCGGCCGGCACCGTCTTGTTGTTCATCGCTTCGTGGGCGGCTCGAATGGCTCGCGGGTATGTGCAGAGCGGCGTATCGACCCGCATGGTCTATGCGCTTGGCGCGGACGTCTTCGCGCACCTGCAGCGTTTGTCGCTGCACTATCACACCGGCAAGGCCGCCGGTGATTTGGTCAAGCGCGTGACTACTGATAGTCAGTGCGTGCGTGAGCTGATTTTCGAAGTCTGGGTGCCGCTGCTGACTTCAATGACGAATCTCGCCTTTATGTTTTTCATCATGTGGCGGCTTGACCCCACGTTAACCGCGATCGCCTTGTGTGCGGCCCCTGGGCTGGTCTTCTGCATACGCCTCTTCTCGAAGCCGATGAAGGACCGCAAGTACGAGGAGATGACGCTGCAAGGCCAAGTTTCGTCGCAAGCCGAACAGGTACTGACGGCCTTGCCTATCGTCCAAGCGTTCGATCGACAACAACACGAAGACGCACGGTTCGCCGACTTGACGAATCGCACTGGCCGCGCGTTCATGCGAACCATCGCGTCGCAAGTACGATTCCGGGCGAGCGCCGGCACGGTTACTGCAATCGGGCGCACCGCGATCATGATCATCGGCGGCGTGCGCGTGCTGGAAGGCGACCTGACGGTGGGCGGCCTTCTGGTGATTCTCAGTTACCTGACTTCGCTTTATGCGCCGCTGGAGAACCTGGCCCAGGTATCTACTGGCTACGCTTCGTCTGCCGCCGGGTCTAAGCGTCTGCTGGAAGTGCTAGACGCGAACGATGTGGTGGAAGAGTCGCCGAACGCTATCCCTCTGCCGGAGCGGCTCCCTTCGGTGCCGCGTGGCCACATTGTGTTTGAGGGAATTACGTTTGGTTACAAACACAGCGCGCCGGCGATTTTGCACAATGTCTCGCTCGAAGCGAGACCGGGCGAAACGATCGCTTTGGTTGGCGTGACCGGTTCGGGCAAGAGCACTCTCGCCTCGCTGATACCGCGGCTTTACGATCCGTGGAGCGGCGTTGTGCGGTTCGACGGGTACGACGTGCGCGACTTGAAGCTCGATAGCCTGCGCTCGCAGATCGCCATCGTCCATCAGGAACCTTTTCTGCTGCCGCTGAGCATTGCCGAGAACATCGCCTACGCGTCGCCGGGAGCGACACGGGAAGAAGTCGTTGCGGCTGCAATCGCTGCCAGGGCGGACGAGTTCATTCGCCGTCTGCCCTATGGCTACGACACGGTGATAGGCGAGCGCGGCGCCACTCTTTCAGGCGGCGAAAGGCAGCGGCTCTCGGTGGCTCGCGCATTGTTGAAGAACGCGCCGGTATTGATTTTGGATGAGCCGACCTCCGCGCTCGACGCCGTGACCGAGGCGGCTCTGCTGGAGGGCATCGACCGACTGTCGGATGGGCGAACGACGTTTCTCATTACCCATCGACCCTCGACGATCCGCCGAGCCGATCGAGTGATTCGTCTGGAAAACGGCCACGCGGTTGAAACATCCCATGGGGTTCAGACCATCGCTAGTGAAGACGCCGATCTTTCGAGACTTGAGCTCGGAACGATGATGTCGAACTAGCGGGCAGCAAATGGAGACGAATCGTATGACGCCAACGACCTTACCCACGCCGACGCCGGTTCCAGAGGCTGGAACGAAGACGCCTAGGAAGCGACCCACCGAGTGCATCAGTTGGAGATGGCACGGCAATTTGGGCGACGACATGATCTGGGGCGCCCAAGAAGAGATGTTCGGGAATCGATTTGAACTCGGACAGTACGTCGACCAGGCTGAGGCGGTCATCGTCGGCGGAGGCACGTTTATCACGCCCGCGCCCGAGCATCCCGGACTGCTTGAGATGTCGAAGCGCCTACCGACGGTGATTTTCGGCACGGGAGCGTCGGACCCGCAGATTTCCGGTTCTGACCATATCGACGAGTGGACGAAGATTCTGGCGAATTGCGGATTCATCGGCGTGCGCGGCCCGATTTCCCAGGAACGCATCGTCGGTTGGGGCGTGGATCCAAACCGTGTGGAGTGGATCGGAGACTCGGCTCTTTATTTTGCCGAACCCGACGCGCCCACGCGACCCGAAACGGGACGGTTGGCAGTCAACTTGGGACGGACTTGGGGCAAGCTTTACGGCTTCGACGAACCGGGCTTGATCCAGATCATGATCGAGACGCTGCGGCAACTCGCCGATAGAGGCTGGCGCATCACTTTGGTTAGCGCCTGGCAGCCGGACGACGAGGTGTTGGAGCATGTCGCCGAGAACGTCCCGGTCGAAGGGATCGAGCGCTGGCACGACGACTACAACAAGGCCTTGGAAGAGATGAAGAAATTCGACCTGATGGTTTGCGAGAAACTGCACGTCGGCGTTGTCGCCGCCTGTCGCAACGTGCCGTTCATCGCGCTGAACTATCGAGACAAGGTTCTTGATTTCTGCCGTTCCATCAACTGGGAGCAGTTTTCGGTAAGCACTGAAGGACTGAATCCGAGCCAGGTTTGCGAACGCGTCGATCTCATTGCGTCCAAGCGCGCGGCTTACGTCAGCGAGTTGAACGATTCGGTTCGGGCAGTGCGCGCGCGGTTGGTTGGCGCGCTGCCCCGCGCTACCGCGGCACTCCAGGCGAGGTAGGTTTCTGTTGAAGCCGCGGCCTGATTGGCGGGCCGCCGCACCCGAGGCGAAAACGTGAAACTGCCCCATCTTTATCCCCCTGCCACGCGAGGCAAGATTGTGCTTTGGGGCTTGCTGATCGCTCGTCCTTTCGGCGGAATGACCTGGCAAGTCTTGCAATATCTGGCGGGCTTTCGCCGACTCGGCTTCGACGTTTGGTATGTCGAAGATTCCAGCGTCCCGCCGCTGAGCCCGACTACGTGGTGGGCGACGTCGCAGATCCAGGGCAACCTGGAATTTGCCCAACGCTACATGGAGTCCATCGGGCTGGGCGACCGTTGGGTCTACCGTCCCGACTTAAAGACCAACGAATGCCACGGCGCTCTGGATCTCGCGGGACTGGCGCAGCTCTACCGCGACGCCGACGTCGTTTTCAATATCTGCGGCTCGCATCGTTTGCGCGCCGAGCACGACGAGATCCGCAGTTTGGTCTATCTAGAAACCGATCCGGTCATTGTGCAGATAGCGGTGGCCGAAGGCAAAGAGTCGACCATAGAGATGCTGGAACGGTATGATCACCTGTTCAGCTACGGCGAGAATTTCGGAGCGGAGGACTGCCTCGTCCCGATCGAGAAGTTCATTTGGCATCCGACGCGGCCGCCCTTGTGCGTCGATTGGTGGAAGGCCGATCTTCCCCCGGAAGCAGACGCGCTGACGACCATCGCCAATGTGGGGGATCTCGGAAACGAGACCGTTTGGAAGGGCCAAACGTATCACTGGCGGAAAGACTACGAATTGCGCAAGTTCCGCGAATTGCCTAGGCAATCGCCGCTGCCGCTCGAACTTTCGCTCGTGGGACTGGATCAAGTGGAGCAAGAAGAAATGCGCGAGATCGGCTGGCGGATAAAATCCGCACGCGTGATTTCAGAGCCGATGGACTACCGGCAATACATTCTCGGCTCGCTGGGCGAGTGGACTGTGGCGAAGGACCAGAATATACGGCTGCGAAGCGGTTGGTTCAGCGACCGGAGCGCCTGCTACCTCGCCGCTGGGCGTCCCGTCATCACGCAAGACACGGCTTTCGGCAACGTGCTGCCGACCGGCAGGGGGTTGTTCGCCTTCTCGACGCAGGCCGAGGCGCTGGCCGCAATTCAAGACATTGCGGGGGATTACAAGGGGCAATCGCAAGCGGCTCTCGATATCGCCAATGACTGTTTTGCCGCAGAAAAGGTGATCGGCGACATGGCCTCGACCGTTGGCCTCCTCTAGGCGGCGAGGAGCCCATGGTGCTGGAGGTGGGGGTCGAACCCACACGAGGGGTAAACCTCGCCGGATTTTGAGTCCGGTGATTCTGTCTGTATCTTTCTGATTATAAAGGATCAAATCGCTTGATACTGTGGAACTGTGTAAGTGACTGTGTAACTTTCGGGGCGTCTGAGGACCCGAAAACGGGCCGTTAGAGCGCTTCAGAGGCCCGCTTCCCTCCCCCTTCGCCTTCCCGCCGGAGCCGCCCGTCGCGACTCGTTATTCTCGCGCACAACGGCGCACAGTCGCGCAAGGGCGCGCATGCATGCGCGGGCGAAGACGAACCCTTGCGCGCGAGCACCGTTGTGCCACCTCTACCCGCAAGACGGACGGCCCGGTGGAAGGCGAAAGCGCCATCCCGCTGGTGGGCCCCGGAGCGTGCCTCGTCCTGCTTGGGATGGCGTTCGACAAGGCTGTGGCGGGAGGAGTTCGGGAGGGGTATGATTTTGGGTGCGTCATGGACAATCGCCTGGGAACGGCGGCGTGGAGTGATCCGGCTCTAGCGGAGAAGAAATACCGCTATGGTCCGGGGAGCATCTGGCTCGGACGGTCGCAGCGGGAAGACGGGATCGCTCTGGGTTACGCGGATGATCGGCACGTATGCCTGGTCAGCGGGACGCGAGCCGGTAAAGGGACGACCTCGATCATCAACAATCTGTGCCTGTGGCCGGGTTCGCTTGTAGCCATCGACCCCAAAGGCGAAAACGCAACGATCACGGCGGCACGCCGTGGCAAGGGAGCCCCCGGCTGCGAGGGCCTCGGGCAAGCGGTCCATGTGCTTGACCCGTTTCGGACGACGCAAGTGGACGAGTCGTACCGCAGCCGTTTCAATCCGCTCGACGCGCTGGACCCTGAAGACGAGGAAATCGTCGATGAAGCCGGGATGATCGCGGACGCGCTCGTAACGACGCATAGCACCGATCCGTTCTGGGACGAGTCGGCCAGATCGATGATCAAGACGATCATCCTGCACGTCATGACAGCGCCGGAATATGAGGGCCGCCGCAATCTGGTGACGGTGCGGGATCTGATCGTCGCTGGCGACGGCGAAGCCGCGGCGGCGCTTGAGGAGCTTGGCAAAACAGGTGATCTCTCCAGCTACAGCCTGTTGTGGACAGCTGTGCGGTTGAATCACGCCCTTGATGGCGTAATCGCCCGCATCGGCGTGCTCTTCGACGACATGTACGAGCATTCTAAGAAAACATTCGACAGTGTCCTCCAGACGGCCAGCCGGAATACGGATTTTCTGGACAGTGCGCCCATGAAGCGCTGCGTTGAAACGTCGGATTTCAGTCTCTCCGAGCTGAAGACGAACCCAAGAGGCGTGAGCCTGTATCTGAGTTTGCCGACACGCCACATGGCCGAGCACTTCCGCTGGCTGCGGATGATGATTGCCCTCACGGTCAATGAAATGGAAAGGGTGAAGGGAATGCCGGCGAACGGCGAGCGGGTACTGATGTGTCTGGATGAGTTCGCGGGCCTGGAGCGCATGAAGAAGATGGAGACGGCCGTCGCGGAGATCGCCGGGGAAAAAGTCAAGCTGTTCTTTGTCCTGCAGAGTCTGGAACAGCTCAAGGCGGTCTATAAGGACAAGTGGGAAACCTTTCTCGGCCTGTCGGGACTGAAAGTCTTCTTCAATCTGGATGACCAGTTCTCGCGAGAGTATGTCTCGAAGTTGATCGGCGACTCTGAAATGAGCCGGGACGTTCATTCGACAGGCGAAAGCAAGTCAATATCCGACAGTGTTTCCGAGGGCCAGTCGCGAACGCGATCTGATAGCGTGGGCGAATCAAGCTCGCGCGGCCACTCCCAATCGGAAGGACGCTCCGATTCCTTATCGACATCGTCATCCACAGGAATGTCCGGCAGGATTGCCTTCTTCGGACCGCACTACGAGACGGAATCTGAGAACAAAGGTATCTCGCATACCTCGGGGACAAGCAGGGGGGAGACGGAATCGTGGAGCGAAGGAAACTCGCGCACGGCGACGGAGGGCAGCAGCAGGACGTCCGGCACATCGCGTGGCTCTACGGTCGGTAAGAGCGCCCAGACGAGCCAGACGCTTCACCGCAGGCCGCTCATAAATCCCGATGAAATCGGGCGCATGTTTGCGCGGCTGGACAGGCAGGATGCCTTGTACCCCGGACTCGGCCTGGTGCTGATTTCAGGAAGCCAGCCGATCGTCGTGAGGCGCGTTAATTATTACGAGGACCCTGATTTCATAGGCCTGTTCCAGCCGCACCCCGATCATCCGTTCACTCCGGCAAGGGAGGACGTTATAGATTCAAGCGCGCTGGCCGCATACAGTTCATATCTCCCGGAAGCAAGGTGGGAGCCGACTATAGCGCCGGGAACGCTCGTGCGCAGCGGGGAGGCGATTGGATTTGTCTACGCAAAAAATGTGACGGGCGCGGTTGTCAAGGTGCGGGCACCGCGTTCCGGGCGGTTTGTTCAGGCGCGCCCCAATCTTTTTGAAAGATTGCCGGGCAGTCAGGACGCCATGAAGAATTTTTTTGCCGATGCCTTGTATCGCCCCTTTTCAACGGATGCGTCGTTGATGTTCCGCGGCATTGGTCAGGAGATGCAGACCTCGCCGGGAATTCCAAAGCCACGGTACGCGGTGCTGTTCTACGAGACCGGCGCGCCGCGTATCGATCCGTTCGGTTTGGTGGCTTCGTACTGCGAATCCCAGGACCTGATGCGAAAGATGCAGGCGGAAACAGAGGAGCGGAAAAGGCAGGAAGAAGAGCGCAAGAGAAAAGACGACGAGAACCGGCGCGCGGAAGAGAAGCGTAGGCAGGAGTTTGTCCGCTGCAGGAATCTGGTTCTGGAGAAACTTGCAAGAGCAGAGAAACAATGGATGTGGCTGATAGGGGCAACGATACTGGTTGCGCTGTTGTGCATTGTTGTGGCGGTTGTGTTTAAGAGCTGGTTGTGGGCGGTGGCCGGCGTCATCGCGGCGACGCCGCTAGCCGTGTTTGTTGTCAAGCTTCGGCAGGTGTGGAAGGAGCGGATGGACCCCTTGAGATTGAGCCTTGCGGTGTTCAGGGAGTATGGCGTTTTCGAACCAGCTTCAAAAACGCCGTTACTTCCCGGCTTCGGGAAACCGCCATGGATGTTGTGAGCAGTTCTCCCAGCGGCCTTGTTTCAGAGTTGCCTATCCTGTTCCTTGTCCAGGTCTTTGCCCTTCTCATGGTTGTGTCTCGCCTTGTATGCCTCGGAGAGGGCTTTGGCGCGGTCCTTGGCTAGCGCGGCTTTGTGGAGATTGCGATCGACCGCGCGGCGGATCGAGCCATCCGGCCTGAGGTGCTGCTGGAGCGGTGGCGGGGAAAACGGTTTGGACTGCGCCTTGTCCTTTTCCTGCTCGGGGCCTTTGTCCTTCGCGTGTGCGCGGAGATACTCTTCTTTCAACTTGAGGGCGCGGTCGAGGACGCTCTTCTGCTGGTGATCGAGGTCAATCGACTTGGCGAAAGACGTCGGGCGGTCCGGTTTATTGGCGGCCATAAGCGCCTTGATTGTATCTCAGGCGATGGCATGGGACCTGGGGCAGCTTGGCGGAGGTTGAGCGCAGAGTTTGGGAAGAGGCTGGCGCTGATCAGTGAAGATCCTCAAGGCAGCGGCTAAAGCCCGCGTTCGTCAGCGGCGCAAGGGTAGGGCCCGTCAATAACGATATCCTCGATCTTGTCGCGTCCGATGCGTGTGACCGGGTCTCCTTTGGCATCGCAGGCGGTGACGTAGAGATTGGAGCCGCGCAAGTGCGTGATGCCGAGCGCCTCGATCTGATCGATGGCCTCGTGGAGCATGGCGCGCATGTCCTTCGTTGAGCGCAGCCCCTTCAACGTGATTCTGATGCCCTTGGGCAAGGGCTTGCTCGGCGTCTTTTTCCTGGCGGGTTTTCTCGGTGCCATGGAGTCCTTGATACACGGATGAGTTGCACTCGTCCAGAGCCTTTTGCGTCCCGCCAGCGTCCACTGTCCCCGGCCAGCCTTCGTCTTCCTTCTTTTCTTTTTCGTATCTCCGTCCGGGTCTTTCCAAAACCAGCGTTGCCCTTGAAGGCGCGGGTGAACCCGCAAGCGTGAAGCTCCTCCTCTTCGTTGCGGCCCTTTGGGGTGCGGTCTCGCGTCTTCACGGGCGGGTCGCGTGGTCAGGAAAGGCCCCGATGGCCGGGGTCTTAAAAAGACAAGGAGGAAACCATGCGGCTGATTACGAACAGCGAACTGTCCAGGCGGACCGAAGGTGAACTGGCGGAGTTATTCTGCCGTGTCTCGAAGGCCCTGGCGCAAACGCGCCGGGGATCGCCGGAGCGGCGCGACGCTCTGGCATCGCTTGAGAACATCAACCGTGAACGCGCCAAGCGCCACGGCGGACCGAAGCCATAAGGCTTCATCGCTCCCGTCCCCGGTCCCGATCCGGACCGGGGCGGTTTCGTTGTTCCCGCTCGCGCTTTCTCTCCTCTGCGCGGCGAAGTATTTCATCGAGCGGATCGGGCGCGGGCCCTTTGCCCGTAATGTCCCCGGCGTTCTCGCGCACCGTCTCGCTCTTACTCGCTTCCTTGGGCGGCCTATCGCCGCCTGTGGGCGGTTTGCGATGTGGAACGGGTTTGTCCGCGGCTTGCGAGAATTCGCCCGTGAGTGAACGCCTCCGGGGGTCTGCGAGAGGGAGTCGTTTGGCCAGTTCGCGTTCGCGCTGCTTCTTCTCCCTGACCTTGCGCAGTGCTTCGTCGAGAGGGTCGGGTGTTGACGCGGCGCCTGTGATGTCTTTGGCGCTGTCGCGCAGCGTGTCACTCTTCCCCGCTTCCTTCGGTGGCTTGTCGCCGCCTGCGGTCTTTTCGGGTTGAGGGGGCGCAGGTGTTGCCGCTGCATCGCGAAAGGCTTTGGACAGATCGAACGTGGGCGGTTGGCTGATGTCCTTGCCCGTGCGTTTGAACATGGCGAGGGCGGTGCGTTGCGCTGGCGTGAGCGGAACCTCGCCCTTGCCGGCGGGGGGCGTTTTCTTCGTGAAGGCCGCTGCGGGATCTTTGGCGGGTGTTGCCGCTGCATCGCGAAAGGCTTTGGACAGATCGAATGCGGGCGGTTGGCTGATGTCCTTGCCCGTGCGTTTGAACATGGCGAGGGCGGTGCGT